>SLKF01000215.1 GCA_007134725.1 Clostridiales bacterium
TCGCTGACAAATGTCAGCTTCACCTCTCTTTCTTCCAGTCTCTTGTTTAATCGTTTGTTTTTAGTGTAATATCTATCTAATGAAAACACAAGTACCCATAAAAATTTATGGATACTTGTCAACAAAAGATATAATAATGGTTTAATTTACCGTCTGATATTATCGATATATCCTTACTTTACCTCTCCATCGGGCAGAATAAGGTTTAATACTACTCCGGATACCGCTGCAATAACCATTGAACTAAATTCAATGTCCCCAATTTCAAATGCTACTCCACCAACACCAAGCACCAGGATTACCGATGCTACGATCAAGTTTCTTGATTTCGTGAAGTTCACTTTGTTTTCAACAACCGTACGAACTCCTACTGCTGCAATCATACCATAAAGAAGTACGGAAATCCCACCGATTACCGGTACGGGAATCGTGTGAATAGCGGCTTCGACTTTCGGGATAAATGCTAAGGCGATAGCCCATACCGCTCCCATACTAACTACAAAAGTTGCATAAACTCTAGTCAGTGCCAACACACCAACATTTTCACCATAGGTTGTCAGAGAAGGCCCGCCAAGGAAACCGGATAGCATTGTTGCCACCCCACCACCGTAGAAGGTTCTTGGAATCCCCGGATCTTTTCGAATATCTTTTCCGATTGTACTTCCGATGGCAAGGACGTCACCAAAGTGTTCAATAATAGAAACGATTGCCGCCGGTCCGACCAATAATAAAGCGGTGGCGTTAAACTGAGGCAGTGTGAATCCCGGAAGCCCTACTATACTGGCTTCGGCAACTTCTGCTGTCTCAATTAATCCAAATGCCATGGATGCGATATATCCTGCTGCCAGTCCGATTACAATAGGAAGAACTTTAATCATCCCTTTACCCCAAATATTCACAACAACCGCAGTACCGAGAGTGATCAGTGCCACTCCCCAGTGTCCACTGGCCATACCAATACCTACAGGTGCTAAACTTAAACCAATGATCATAATAATCGGTCCGGTAACAACGGGAGGGAAAACCCGCTTTACTTTTTCCGGTCCGGCTAATTGCATGAGGTAACCTACAATAATGTATGTAAACCCCGCTAGAATAATACCACCCTGCGCTGCTCGTAATCCAACCTGCTCTCCTGCGATAATCAATGGTCCGATAAACGCAAAGGATGATCCTAAAAATGCCGGTACTTTTCGATCTGTCATGAAATGAAAAATCAAGGTACCTGCACCAACGGCAAACAATGTAGCTGAAACACTTAAACCGGTTAATAATGGTACCAGAATACAGGCACCGAACATTGCGAGAGTATGTTGAAAACCTAAAAATACCTGCTGACCCCTACTAAAATTGCCGGATAAGTCCGAAGCCGCTACAAAGTCAGCATCCATATCCATGAATTCTTTTTCTTCTTTACGCTCACTCATTTACCTTCCTCCTTGTTAGAAAATTCCGATACTCTCCTTGCCTCCTTTTCTATAAAAGTTGGTTCAAAGAAAAAGCCTAAGCTTTTCCTTTGATATTAATCTTTTTATCATGCTCTCTTAGAGCATTAACAACTCTTTCCGGTGTTAAGGGAAGTTTATTCATTGCAATCCCTGTGGCATTGTAAAATGCATTCACAATGGATGGTGCTGCAGGAATCATGGCAGGCTCCGCCATACCTCTGGCTCCATAGGGTCCGTCATATTGAGGATTCTCCACGATATGAATCGTCATCTCCGGCATATCACCTGAGGTTGGAATCTTGTAGTCTGTAAAGTTGGGATTTTGAAACTTTCCGTCTTTCATAATAATTTCTTCAAAAATGGCTGACCCTAAACCTTGAACAACAGCGCCTTCACACTGAGCTTTCACCAGTTCAGGATTAATAGCTTTCCCCACATCAAAGCAGGTGGTAGCTTTTAGCACCTTGATATTTCCTGTTTGTTTATCCACTTCGATCTCTACCCCATAGGCACCATAGGTCCAGAACACAACGGGTTTTTCCGATAAGCCGGTTTCCGGATCGAAATTAACCACGCCTTCCGGTACAAAAGCTCCACGACCGATAATCGGTCCGTGAACTGCGGACCCGTCTTCCAATTGAAGTCCTAGAGCCAAGGCTCTAATAGGAACTTTTTTAGAGGCATCCTTTTCCCAAACCACATGTTCATCATCCAGAATAAGTTCTTCTTCAGGAACTTCCAGTTTCTGAGCCGCTAAGTTAACCAATTGGCTTTTCACATCATCACAGGCTTTGATAATGGCATTTCCAACGGAATATGTGATTCGGCTTGCCACGGTTTGCCACTCATAGGGCGTATGGTCCGTATCTCCGGTTTTGATTGTGATTTTCTCTACAGGAATTTGCAGACCTTCCGCAGCGATCTGGGTGAGGGCGGTATCCGATCCTTGCCCTAAATCCTGAGCACTTACAGAAAGGTATGCCGATCCGTCTTCATTGATTCTTATTACAGCAGAAGATCCCGCATTACTGGGCATGGAAGGGGCTTTCATTCCACAGGCAATCCCCTTTGCCCGAACTATATTCGGATCCGACGATTGCTTCGAGGGTGTGTGATAATCGATTTCCTTGACCACCGCATCCAAACTTTCCTCTAATCCGCAGGCTGCATCAACCTTTGCACCGGTGGCGGTGGTTCCCCCCGGCTTTTGAGCATTCATTCTTCGAAGTTCTATAGGATCCATTCCCATTTCTCTCGCGATATGATCCATATTTTGTTCAATACCGAAGTGTATTTCCGCCATACCGAATCCTCGGTAAGGACCGCCGACAGGATTATTTGTATATACCGCATAAGAATCGCAATGAATATTATCCACATCGTAGGGACCCACGGCAGCGAATCCTGCAGATTTCGCAATATTTACACCATATTCCGTAAAAGCTCCTCCGTCCCAGATAAATTCATTTTCTACCGCAAGAAGTTTTCCATTTTTATCCACAGCGGTTTTAAACTTAGAGTGGAGGGCTTGTCGAACATAAGAGCTTACGAACTCATCCTCTCTACTGTAGGTTAGTTTAATCGGCCGATTTCCGATTTTCATTGCCAAGGGAATAATAATCCCCTCTAAGGTTGTTCCGGCCTTCGCGCCAAAACCGCCTCCTACCGCAGGAGAAATCACCCGTAGTTTATGGAACGGGATATCAAAAGCATCGGATAATGCTGCACGCACTGCATAGGGCGATTGACAGCTTGCCCATACCGTAAGGTTCTTATCGCGATCGTACTGCGCAATGGCAACATGATTTTCAATGGGTGTGTGCTGTATATGGGGAACATAAAACTCTTTTTCAAAGATCTTATAAGCCTTTTCAAAAGCTTCCTTTACATTTCCTTTTCTGAGCTTGAAATGTTCACTGATATTGGTTCCCGGAACGGGTTTAAAAATCGGAACGATCCGATAATCTCCTAAGTCAGGATGAATGAGCGGTGCACCTTCTTTCATCGCTTCTTTCGCATCATGAAGGGAAGGCAAAACCTCATATTCCACTTCAATCAGGGCAACCGCTTCCTTTGCAATGTCTTCTGTATCTGCTGCCACAGCAGCTATAGCTTCTCCCGCGAATCGAGTTTTTTCCACAGCAAAGAATGTTTTATCGGTTAAATAAAGACCTGTTTTTTTAGAGAAATCTTTCCCAGTCACAACGGCCTTTACTCCCGGATATTGTTCCGCTAAGGACGTGTCAATTTTCAAGATTTTTGCATGGGCATGGGGACTTCTTTTTACCCCTGCATAAAGCATTCTGGGGAGTTTTATATCATCGACATATTTTAAGTCTCCTGTAACCTTCTTTATTCCATCAACCCGTTTTACACTTTGTCCAACGTATTTCATTTAAGGTCCCTCCTTTACCGGTATTGTTTTGCTGCTTGTTCTACCGCTTCAATGATTCTCTTGTATCCGGTACACCGACATAAATTACCGCTTAACGCCGTCTTAATCTCTTCTCTTGTAGGGTCGGGATTCTCCGCTAATAATCCTTTTGCAGTCAAAATCATACCGGGAGTGCAGTATCCGCACTGGAGAGCGCCGGTAGAAATGAATGTTTTTTGGAGTTCATCCAA
>SLKF01000254.1 GCA_007134725.1 Clostridiales bacterium
AACGGAGCTTCGGGACCGGGCACTGAGGTCCTACTTTTCAAAAGAAAAGGGCCTTGGTTATGTTTTAGGGAGAGTTCATATTAATTCCTGTGATTTTTCTTTAGCCAACTATACGTATGTCCGGAAAGGGGACCGAACATTATCCTCCTTTGATCTATCCCGGGAAGACAAATGGGTAATTCCTATGATTCGGGATGCAATGGGGCATGCAAAATCAGAGATCAAGCTGCTTGCTTCACCCTGGAGTCCGCCGGGATTTATGAAGGATACAAACAAAATGAATCATGGAGGGAAATTACTCCCGGAATATTATCAGTCCTGGGCCAATTATTATGTCAAGTACATAAAGGAAATGGAAAAAAGGGGAATTCCCATTTGGGCAGTCAGTGTCCAAAATGAGCCTCTGGCCACACAAGTATGGGATTCCTGTATTTATACAGCGAAGGAAGAACGGGATTTTATCAAGGATTATCTTGGTCCGACCCTGGAGAAAGACTGTCCCGGGACGAAAATCATTATTTGGGATCATAACCGGGATGTGCTCGTGGAAAGAGGGGCCGTTGTGCTGGCGGATCAAGAGGCTGCCAGGTATGTATGGGGAACAGGGAACCACTGGTATATCAGTGAAGAATTCCAAAACCTGACAACCCTTCATAATTTGTTTCCGGATAAGCACATCCTTTTTACCGAGGGTTGTGTTGAACTTAGTACAACCGCTGAAAATGCCCTTCATAATGGCTACTTAGGATCCTGGTCGAATGGGGAACGATACGGCAGAAACATCATTGGAGACTTCAACAATTGGAGTCGGGGCTGGATCGACTGGAACCTTGTCCTAGATGAAAAAGGCGGGCCCAATCACGCAAAGAATTACTGCGAAGCCCCAATTATGTACGACAGGAAGGAAAACAAACTAATATACAACAATTCCTATTACTATATCGGGCATTTTTCAAAATACATGGAAGTAGGAGCAAGAAGATTGGAAATCAGCGTTTCTAAAGAAGAGGTTTATGCAGTTGCCTTCGAAAATCCCAACAGGGATGTGGTTGTTGTGGCTCAAAATGAAGGAAGCTCCGTTGATCTGGCCCTTGTGATTAATAAAGAGGGAATCGATATTACTTTACCGGAGCATTCCATTACTACCTATATCCTTAATCAAGATGAATAGTAGGATATTTGAATATAAGACCTTGCTTTGCTGCTTACAAAAAGCTTATAAAATTAAAGCATAAAATATTCTGAAAAATCTATTGCAACCGGTTTCGTAAATGTGGTATAGTAGATTTATGAAAGCGATTACAAAAAAATATTGGGGAGGATACTATGAAAAAATTTAAAGGTATTGCTGCTATTTTACTGGTGTCATTTTTAGCATTAACAGGTTGTACCGGAGGTTCGGAAACAGCGAACGTAGAAGTGGATGAATCAAAGGATTATTCCCAAGAAACATTAGTGATTTGGTCATTTACAGATGAGATTGAGACCGCCGGGGATATTGATCATTTCAAAGAGATGTATACTGCACCGGGAAAAGCTTTTGAAGGTTTAGAAATTGAATTTTCGGCGATTCCGATTCAAGACGGGTATATGGATAGTGTGCTTCCCGCTTTAAGCGCAGGTACCGGTCCCGATGTGTTCACCGGTGAACTGGACCATATCAAACTGTTTATTGAAGCCGGGTATTATGCAAACCTTGAAGCCATGATGGAAGCAGATCCGGATGTGGATATAGCTGCTGAAAAAGCGGATTATATCGAATATATATGGCAATCAGGAATCGATCCGGAAACGGACCAGTTAGCTGCATTGTCCTGGCAACAAACTCCGGGAGCGATATTCTTTAAAACCGATATGGCTGCTGAAGTTTGGGGCAGCGAAACCGGATTCCCTGAAGAGGGTTCCGACAATTACAATGCAGAAGTTTCCACATGGGTCAGCCAAAATAAGTTCAATTCAATTGACAACTTATTAGGTGCCCAGGAAGAAGTAAAAGAAGTAAATGAAAAATGGCGATTGTTCCCGGATGATCAAGCGGTACGATTCTTTGCTGCAGGAACCAACAATCCTGTAAAATGGATTGACGAGGACGGGAAATTAAATTCTGAAAAAATCACAGAGCAGATTCCATATATTGAAATGGTTCAAGCAATGTACGGTGATGAAATCAAAGATTCTCTTACGGCCAATGCTGCTGAGTGGAGCGGACCCTGGTTTGAGGCCATGGGTCAGGACTTAACCGACGCTCAGGGAGAAAAATGGCAGGTTATGGCTTACTCCATGCCAACATGGGGACTGCGATACATTATCGAGCCAAACATGGTAAAAGTTGATGAAAACGGAGATCTATTACCCAAGCCCGCTGAAGATGCGGATCAAGCAACAAAAGATGCCTATGAGGAAGCGGAATACAAAGGGAACTGGGGAATGGCCGTAGGACCGAACTCTTATTTCTGGGGAGGCACCTATCTTGGAATTAACACAGATACCGACAATTCAGAAGTCGCTTATGCATTTATAAAGTCCATGCTGTTTGATAAAGAAAGACTTGCAGAGCGTCAAAGCATCGATGGAGATATGTATTCCGTGAGTTCCGTAATGAGCCCGGTCATCGAAAATTATGATGGACGTCAAGCCCTGGGCGGAATGAACCACCTGGAGGTATTCAATCAGGAAGCTGAGAAAATTGATTTATCCAACGTGACAACCTATGATCGAGGTCTGAATGATCTCTTAGGAGCTCATATTACAAACTTCAAAGAAGGAGCCGGTGGATACGACTCAATCTCAGATGTTTTAACCAAGTTTTACAGTGATGTTCAGGTGACGTATCCGGAAATCTATGTTGACGGACTACCGACAAACTAAAACCATTTTATAAAAAACAGTGTACGAAAATTGATTTTGAAGGTACAATTTTAATCATGGGGCTGTGGGAATCGTACTTGTTGTAAAATTCCTTCAGCCCTGTGGTTTTCATTAACGATACAGACCTTTAATCTTCTACTTGTTGAAAGGAAAAGGATCCTATGAAAAATATGAATGATAAAGCCGGATATTTTTTTATAACACCATTTTTTCTGGTCTTTCTGCTTTTTAATGTCTATCCCATACTTTTCACCATCTATCTTTCTATGACCCGTTATAGAGGATTTGGAAATATGGTGTTTATTGGTGCGGACAACTTCAAGCTGATTTTTCAGGACCCCAATGTTGTTGATGCCTTTATCAATACCATAAGAATTTGGGGGGTCAATATCTTTTTTCAAATCTTTCTTGCCTTGCTGCTTGTGATGGTATTTTCCGATCTTGAATACAAAGTAAAAGGGCTGAAATTTTTCAGAGTCATATTTTACCTCCCCAACTTAATTGCCGCAGCCACCATCGCCTTAATTTTTGCCAAGCTCCTGGATCGGGATTATGGGGTGGTCAATCAACTGCTTTTCAGCGTCGGCTGGATTGATCGATCAATCGGCTGGCTGACACGGCCCATTCTTGCCCAAATGAGTGTCTCGGGAATCCAGACATGGATGTGGTTTGGCAACTCCTTTATTTTATTTATGGCATCGGTTCAAGCGGTGAATAAAGAAATCTTTGAAGCCGCAAGAATTGACGGAGCGGGAAGACTGCAAATTTTAAGACACATCACCCTTCCTTCCATAAAACCGATTTTAATGTATGTCGTCATCACCGGACTGATCGGAGGATTGCAGCTCTTTGATATCCCATTCCTCATCACCGACGGAAGAGGATTTCCTGCAGGCAGTTTAAATACCATGATTGTTTACATTTATAATATGGCTTTTACCTATAATAATTACGGCTATGCATCGGCATTGTCCTTTGCATTGTTTTTACTGATTTTTCTATTTACCATTATTTTCGCACTGCTGACAAACCGCGTAGAAATAAAAGAATATTTCAGGAACAGAAATGAAAGAAAAACCATGAATAAAACCATGGATAAAGTCATACCTGAAGCCATGCCCGGATGGAAGGGGAGTGAAAAATAATGGATCAAGTAATCGTAGATAAAGAAAAGGTAGAGGAT
>SLKF01000075.1 GCA_007134725.1 Clostridiales bacterium
GATTACAAATTCCCAGAGAAGGAGAATCAATTGAATTATAAGTCCGTTGAAAAAAATTCTAACCGGAGTTAAAAAGCAATACGGATTTATTATTATACAATATTATACCGATACAATTAATAAATAACATAAAATCATATTGCAATTTTCTCTCTAGAATTCTATGATGGAGTTAGATACAAATCTAATAACCACATAGAGAAAGAAGGGATGAAATGAAAAATCATACACAAAATCTGGTTCTTACAGGCTTATTGATGGCATTAGTTACCATAGGTACGATGATGATCTCTATTCCTGTACCGGCAACCCATGGATACGTTCATGGCGGAGATATGATGATTTTTCTGGCAGCAGTACTTTTTGGAAAGAAAAAAGGGGCTTTGGCCGGTGGTGTAGGTTCAGGAATTGCCGATCTGCTTTTAGGATACAGCCAATGGATAATCCCCACTTTAATTGTAAAAGGGATTATGGGCTATATTATTGGTAGTTTATCCAATGGAGAAACAAAACCGATTGTAAACCCACGAAATCTCTTAGCCATGTCTTTAGGGGTTTTATGGATGGCCTTTGGGTATTATATCGCCGGAGGTATCATGCTTGGAAACTTTACCGCAGCTTTAGCCGGAGTTCCCGGAGACCTGTTGCAAAGTGCAGTAGGTATGGCACTATTCATTCCCATCGGGATGGCCCTTAAAAGAACGGTTTTTAAAAGTGGACTTCATTTAAATTAAGGAACTCAACAAACACAAAAGGGAGGTCGGTTTTTGGTTCACTGCGAACCCCAAAGGACCTCCTCTTTGTTTTGCATTTTTTACAAAAAAATTTAGCATAAATCTTGACATTGATCATAGATATGCTATAATATAATCAAAATTAGCACTCAACACAAGAGAGTGCTAACAAATAGTAATACAAATCTAAAAAATATTTAGTAAAGGAGTGGTTGATCATGGCAGCTTTAGTACCATTTAATCGACGAAGAAAGGATCTGATGAACACCGGATTTGATGATTTTTACAACATGCTTGACGACTTTTTTGCAGAGGATTGGGCACGACCCAGAAGTTTAATGAAGGACACTTTCAAAATCGACGTTAAGGAAGACGAGCAAGAGTATACTGTGGAAGCGGAACTTCCCGGTGTTACCAAGGAAGATGTAAATTTATCAATTGAAGACGGTCGCCTAGGCATCTCGGTAAGTAAAGAGGAAGTTAAAGAAGACAAGGACGAAAAAAACTACATTCACAGAGAACGTCGATATACTTCCATGCAACGAAATGTATTTCTTGCAGAGGCCGCTGATGAAGGGATTAAGGCTAAATTGCAGGACGGGGTATTAATAATCACCATACCGAAAAAAGTCCATGAGGATAAATCCAAAGCGATTGAAATCGAATAAGGCTGAGATGACAAACCACATTGGAGGCTTTCCAATGTGGTTTGTTTCAATAAAGGAAGATTTTGATAGGGAAACAAATAATAGGGAATAAATAAAGAAAAGGGGGTGAGCCGGTGAAGTATAAAAATTATTACGAAGTATTGGGGGTATCCAAGGATGCTACAAAGGAAGAGATTCGAAAAGCTTACAAAAATTTGGCAAAGAAACACCATCCTGACTTAAATAAAAACAGTTCTGCATCGGAGACTAGATTTAAAGAGATTAGTGAAGCTTATGAAGTGTTAAAGGATCCGGAAAAGCGAAGAAAATACGACGAACTGCAAAGGTCAGCCAAGTTCCAACATGGTACAGACTTTGATCCCCGGGAATACGGTTATAACTATCAAACCACTGGAAGTCGTGGCGGTGCTAGCGGTTTTGGCAGCGATGAGTTCAGTGATTTTTTCAATATGTTTTTCGGTGGTCGTGGTGGCGGATCTGATGATATTTTCGCGGGATTTGGTGGAAATAATCGATCTTACCAGGGTTCTTCTAGATCAACCGGCGGAGTCACATCCCCAAATGCGGATATTGAAGCGGAAATGGAAATAGATCTTCTAGAGGCCTATCGAGGTGGCGAGAAACAGGTTCGCCTGAATACGGAAAGTGGAGAAAAAACCCTGAAGATTAAAATCCCTAAAGGAGTGACCGACGGTAATAAAATCAAACTGAAAGGCCAGGGCCGAATCGATCCCTACACCGGAAAAAAAGGAGATCTTTACATCAAGCTTTCTATTAAAAATCATCGAGATCTTACCCTTGAGGGTGTGGATCTTTATAAAGATTTAAAAGTAACTCCCTGGGAAGCTGCCCTTGGTGCTAAGGTCTCCGTTACAACCCTGGAGGAAAATGTAAACGTCAAGGTCCCCGGAGGAATTGAATCAGGAAAAAAACTGAAACTAAAAGGTAAAGGATACAAAAGAGGTAATGGAGACCGTGGGGATTTGTATTTGACAGTTACTATTGTCAATCCACCGAACTTGTCAGAAAAAGAAAAGGAACTGTACCAAAAGCTTCAAGAAGAATCGAAGTTTATCCCCAATCGTTAAAATGAATTTATACAAAAATAAAATTGAATTTATAGGGAATAGTAAAGGAGGAATATTATTGAACATCGATAAATTTACCGAAAGAGCTCAGGAAACCCTGACATTTTCTCAGGAGCAGGCATTAAAACTGGGCAATCAACAAATTGAAAGTGAACATTTGCACTATGCTTTACTCGTTCAAAAAGAGGGGCTGATCGGGAAACTGATGAGTTACCTACAAAAGGATGCAGTAGCCATGGAAAAAGAACTGTACACTTATCTTGAGGGACTTCCAAAGGTAGAGGGACAGAGCGCATCCAATGTTTACCTCAGTCGAAAAGCGAATCAACTTTTAGTATCCGCAAAGGAGCAGGCGGAGAAATTTAAAGATGAATATATCGGGGTAGAGCACTTATATCTGGCATTACTGGAAGAACGAGGCACTTTTTCCGTAAAACTATTGGATCGCTACGACATACAACGGGAAAAGGTATTGAATGCCTTGATGAAGATTCGAAGCAATCAACGAATCACTTCTCAAAACCCTGAAGACACCTATGAAGTATTGGAAAAGTATGGCCGAGATTTGGTAGAGATGGCAAGAGCGGGAAGAATTGATCCCGTAATCGGTCGTGACCAGGAAATCCGACGGGCTATTCGAATTCTATCCAGACGGACGAAAAACAATCCGGTACTGATAGGAGAACCTGGGGTAGGAAAAACCGCCGTGGTGGAAGGACTGGCTCAGCGGATCTTACAAGGAGACGTACCGGAGGGACTCAAGGATAAAACCATCTTTGCACTGGATATGGGATCTTTAATAGCAGGGGCAAAATTCCGTGGAGAGTTTGAGGAACGCTTAAAAGCCGTACTGAATGAAATTCATAAATCCGACGGAAGGATTCTTCTGTTTATTGATGAGCTGCATACCATTGTGGGCGCAGGAAAAACCGAAGGAGCCATGGATGCGGGAAATATTCTAAAACCTATGCTGGCGAGAGGGGAACTGCACTGCATCGGCGCCACAACCTTAGATGAATATCGTAAACATATTGAAAAAGATGCGGCTCTGGAGCGACGTTTTCAGCCGGTTTTAATTGATCAACCCACGGTGGAAGATACGATTTCTATTCTTCGGGGAATCAAAGAACGCTTTGAGATGCACCATGGGGTTCGAATCTCTGACAATGCTTTGGTAGCCTGTGCAGAGCTTTCCCATAAATACATTTCTGATCGATTTTTACCGGATAAGGCTATTGACCTGATGGATGAGGCGGCTGCCATGATCCGAACGGAAATTGATAGTATGCCCGCGGAACTCGATGAAATCAGTCGAAGAATTATGCAATTGGAAATTGAACAGGAAGCCTTGAAAAAGGAAAAAGATACCCATTCCAAAGAACGGCTGAAGAATTTACAAAAAGAACTTTCGGAACTTCGGGGAAAATCCGACGAAATGAAAACCCAGTGGGAGACGGAAAAAGATAGTATTAAACGAACCAAAGAGCTGCAACAGGAAATTGATGAGATCAAGCGATCCATCGAAGAAGCGGAACGAAACTATGATTTGGAAA
>SLKF01000244.1 GCA_007134725.1 Clostridiales bacterium
ATTTAAAAACCGCTGAAGGGGATCCCCTTTTCAGCGGTTTTTCTCGTTCGGCTCTCTATCATCAACATTTTAAAAACTCTCACGATCCTTAACCTTCTTTTAACCTTTCGTTAACCCTATATTAACCATTGTTTTCTGAATATCCTGTAAACTGCAAGTAGTTAGAAAAAAAGATAAATCTAAAGGGAGGCTGTTAACTATGAATCAACTGAATATTTGTAGTGATATTGACGGTACCGTTACCCGCAGTGACGATTGGCTGGATCTGATTAATAAAAGCTTTGATAAATCCATTGCATCCGAAAACCATAAAATCTACGACTATCATCGATTAATCGGCATTCTTCGCGAAAACTACGAAGCCTTTTATCAAAAACATAAAAAAGAAATGTTTGCAAAATCCAGTTTTCGACCGATGGCAAAGGAAGTAATTTCAGAGTTTTATCAGAATCACCGGGTACATTTTGTTACCGCCTGGGATACGGATGTGGAACCGGTAACCATCCAGTGGTTGATGGAAAATTTTGTGGACTATGACAGCATCAGTCATTTAGGTTCTCACAACAAAGTACAACGAGCTTTTGAATTGGACTGCGACCTTTTTATTGAAGACCGTTATGAAAACGCCTGGGAGCTCTCCGAAGCAGGATTTGAAGTTTTACTGATGAACTGCCCGTACAATCAGGGGCCGATCCATTACCGTACCACAAGAATTTGTCACTGGAACGATATCTTGGAAATCGTTCGGGAAAAAGAAGTAAAAAACACCGCTTCCTATGCCAGAGTCATTTAAACCCTTATCTGCAATAAGAAATTCACAACATAAAAATATAATTCCAAAAGACACTACAAAACTCCAAAGAATTTCATAATAAAAAGGAGGTAAAGAAAATGAGTGCAATGATCTCTTCTTTAGGGCCGTTTCCATCGATAGGGAAGCTCTACGAGGCTCTCCGGTTCACCTTCTAAAGCAAAGCTCAAGAGATCCTTTAGGATATTTCTTTGCATTTCTTCATCTCCTGCCATACCAAAGGTTTTACCCAGAGGAAAGCGAATATGCATCATCCGTGGCGGTCGGACTTTCTTTCCCACCAGAGGCAAATGCATAATCGAGGCGGTTCGAATTCCATGTTTTTCAATTTCCCGCTGTATCAGTCCTACGGACTGATGGCAGATATATCAGCCGGGAGTGAGTATTGCGATATCCACTTGATCTTTAACCAGGGCCTCCGCAACTTCCGGAGCGCTTTTTTTAATCAGCGGTCGGGTCTTTGGAATATATCCACGAAAAGTATAAAAATTTTCCGCGATGGATCCGATCATTCCTTCTTCTTTTAGTTCTTTTAAGCGATCAATGGGAAAGACCACATTGATATCCAAATGGGCCTGACTATCGTCGTAGTGCCCGTGGGTAATCATCAAATCCTCCATCATTGCATCCCCGGGTACCACACGGTAAGTCGGATCACTGCCGGTGGTATCAAAAGGTTTATCCACTTTCAAATGCACCCCTGCGGTGGTAATCAGTGCCACCCTGGAATCTTTTAATTCTTTTTTTACCGGTGCTATCTCCGGTGCCTCATAATGTTTAGCAGGCATTAGTTCCACAGCTTTTCCGATAATTTTTTCCATGAATTTTTTTCCGTCCTTTGCCATATTTCTCACCTCATTATTTATTTATTCCTGTAAGCCTCTATTAATCAAGAACGCAAAAGATTAATTAATGTTTCGCGAGAGCCATTTCTTTAATAAGTTCCGTTGCCAGGGCTGAGCGGAACCTTGAAGATTTTTAACCGCGAGACTTTTAAACACTTCCGACTTTGTGGGATAAGAATATATCAGTCCTTGAAATGCGGAGATTTTCATGTTTTTACTAATGGCCAGTGAAACCATCCCGATCATCTCTCCCGCTTCATTAGCAACCACGGTGCCACCAATGACCCGGTCTTTCGAGTCCAGAATAAGCTTTACAAATCCCTTGGTATCCCCTTCGATGATGTTTCTATCCATATCTTCAAAGGTCTTCATTAACACCTTTCCAAACTTTCCTTCTTCCTTGGCCGAAGCTTCCGTATAACCGCTATGGGCAACCTGGGGTTTTGTATAGGTGGTCCAGACAATTTTGCTATAGTCTGCCTTCGTTTTGATTGGGTTCAAGATGTTTCTCGCAACAATCTCCGCCTCATAACCGGCCATATGGGTAAACTGATAATCCCCCAGCACATCGCCGCAGGCATAAATATTCTTTTTCGAAGTCTGTAAATGCTCATTTGCCTTGATATAACCTCTTTCGTCCACTTCAACCCCGGCTTTTTCAAGGCCTAACTCATCCGTTGCAGAAACTCTGCCTAGGGCAATCAAAAACTGATCTCCTAAAATTCTTTCCTCTTCTCCGGTTTTACGGTTTTTTATTTTAAAGATAAAATGACCCTCTTGTCCTTCTCTTGCTTCAATTTTCGTCGGTTCAAACCCAAAATAAAAGTTTATCCCTTCCTGCTCCAAGACCTCTTTCATCGCCGGATGAACCTCGGGCTCATCTTTTTTAAAAAGACGTTGCCCCCGGGAGATGATTACCACCTCACTTCCCAGCTTTCCAAAAGCTTGTCCGATTTCCATGGATATTGGACCTCCCCCCCAAATGATAAATCGCCTCGGTAGCTTTTTTAGGGAAAATAGGTTTTCGTTGGTTAGATAAGGGAAATTTTCCAGACCATCCAGCTTCGGTACCCGTGGTTTGGACCCCGTGGCTAAAACAATGTTTTTTCCACTGATCACCTGGATATTATTAGCCTCTTGTTTTTTTCCTGTCCTATCATTTAAGGAGATTTGAACACGATGTTCATCCAGGAGTTTTGCACTTCCTTTCAGAACCGTTACCCCCATGTCTTCAAAGCGTTTCTCAGAATCATGGGGTGCAATCTCTTCGATGGTTTCGTGTATATGCTTTATTATCCGGCTAAAGTTCTTTTCTGGTATTCTTCTGATTTCATTAAAGCTATTTCCTACAGCTTCTTCCCATGCAAAACCTACATTAGCTGAAGACAAACCCTGCTTTTCTGCCTGATGGAGTAGGGACTTACTGGGAACGCAGCCCGTATTTAGACAATCCCCTCCCATTTTATTCTTTTCAATCAGTGCCACCTTGGCACCAAGGTTTGCCAGAATACTAGCGGCAGACAAACCGGCACTACCTGCGCCAATCACTATGGTATGAAAATCATATTTCATGGGCTCGCTCCTTTTATTAGTCTATTATTCTGCAGGTCTTTCACTTGATAGGCTTTCTCTTGACCGATCTTTCACTACAAAGTGTTTTACAGCGAAATCCTTGCTTTCTTCCAAAAGTTTTAGTGCTTCTTTTAGAATTTGTTCTTGTGCTTCCCGTTGGTTTGGATATCCGAGCGGCCTTCCCATGGGATAGGAAGTAAATAGTATGCGGGGTAGCTTCATAGAAGTTAATCGCTCTTCAAACACTTCCGTTGCAATTACCACAGTGGCAATTCCTTCTTCTTCCAACATTCTTGCGATATGTCCCACGGACACATGACAAACCGGTCACACCGGAACCAACACCATCCCTTCAATCCCTTGGGCTTTAATTTGATCGATCCAATGATCCTTCATTACTTTTTTCAGGGCCCCCTGAGCGCAGGCACCGACAAAGGAGTATAATTCGTCGCTAAGTTTTCCGATTTGATATTCTTTTTCAAGACCTTTCATCAAATCTATGGGAAAGGTAATGTTTCCATCAAGCTCTGCACCGCTTATATCATATCCGCCGTGCCGTAATTTAAGGTCTTCGACATCTGCCGTTTTAGGGATAACCGATAGCTGGGGAGTTTCCCTAAGAAAATCCGCAATACGATCAATGGCTTCTTCCTGGTCCATTTCCTCTATACCGAAGGGCTTCGGATCATCCCCTTTTAGAAAATGTCCGCTGGAGGTCAAAAGTCCAATACTTGCCTCGGAAACTTTTTTCCCGAAAGGATGAAAGTGTCCGGTTTCATAGCTGAATTTTCCGGGTTTTGAATA
>SLKF01000166.1 GCA_007134725.1 Clostridiales bacterium
AAGAGGTGGAAGACCCGAGAATAGTCAAAATCTCCTATGAAGATAAATACCGGATTTTAGAAGAGGAAAGAATCCATCTGGTAATCAGTGCTACGGGAGCTCCTCACTTTATTTTTGAACGGGACAGTTTTGAAAGTCTTCATAAGAGATCCGGAGAAGAAGATCATTCCTTAGTCATGATTGATATTGCCATGCCTCGAGATATAGAACCCAGTATTGGAGATCTGAAAGATATTCATCTTTACTCCGTGGACGATTTGAAGGAAATCGCAGCTAAAAACCTTAAGGGTCGGGAGGCATTGGTTCGGGAGATAAGGAAACATATTGAAAAAGCTGTGGCGGATTATGAAGGCTGGCAGCGTTGTATGCCGGTACACCCCAAAATAGCCGGAATTAAGGAGCAAAGCAATATCTTAGTGGATCAAGAGATGGATGATCTCTTTAAAAAGTTGAAACACTTAGAGGATAAGGATCAAAAACTGATTGAAAAAAAAGTGAAAAGTATAGTTGGAAAAATACTGAAAACTCCGATCCTGGGAATGAAAAAGGCAGGAGAAAACGGAGAATCCGACGAGGCCGTAAAGTTTGCCCATCGGTATCTCGGCGTGAAGTAATAAAAGATAAGGAGGAAACTATGGCTTATTCCGTCGTTTTGAATTTGAAAAATAAAAAAGCATTGGTCATCGGGGGAGAAGTTGTAGCCCTCAGAAAAACACAGAAGCTATGGAAAGAAGTTCTTGAGATTAAGGTGGTTGCCATGGAGTTTAGCCAAGAGGCCGAAGGTTTTTTCCGCGAGAAACAGATTCCCTTTGAGAAAAGAGCTTTGAGGAAAGAGGATTTTTCAGGTGTGGATCTTGTTTTTAATACCGCAGGGAAGCAAGGTGTTCGAGGGAAAATTCAGCAGGCTCGTCGGCATCAGAAGTTTTGGTTGAACGACGGATGTTTTCCCGGGGATTCGGATTTTCATCTTCCCGCTACATACAAGCAGGGGGACTTGATGCTAAGCGTATATACCCATGGCAAGAGCCCGGCCCTTGGGAAACGATTTCTAAAACATTTCGCAGACTGCTTTGGAGAGGACTGGGAATCGGTTTTAGAAGTCCTTGGTCGGGAACGGAAAAAATTGATGGCAGAGGAACCCGACGAAAAGCGGCGAAAAGAACGGCTTCGAGAAATGGTTGAAGAAATTCCCGAGGCCATGTTCCAGCCGGGAGCCCTTTTGCTTGAAGAGCGAAAAAGGATGCTGAAGAAGATTGAAAACAGAAAGGAGCTTGATCCAATGAAACGAGTGATCAATATCGGATCCCGAGACAGCAAGCTTGCATTAATTCAGAGTGAAATCATTATTGAATCCCTGAAAAAGCATTATCCTGAATACGATTATCAGATTGTGAAAATCAAAACCAAAGGGGATAAAATTTTAAATAAAACCTTAAGCAAGGTCGGAGGAAAGGGACTGTTTGTTAAGGAGATTCAGCAGGCGATTTTATCAAAAAAGATTGATTTAGCGGTGCACAGTATGAAAGATCTTCCAGGAGAGACCCCAGAGGGTTTAATAATCGGGGCGATTCCGAAAAGGGAGGATCCCAGGGATGTGTTGATTCTTAGAAGGGCAAAGAACCTTCAAGACCTGCCAACCGGGGGTTTAATCGGGAGCAGCAGTCTTCGAAGACAGTCCCAAATCCTAAAGATTCGAAGGGATTTAAGCATTAAAGGAATTCGAGGAAACGTTCAGACTCGCCTTCGTAAGATGGAAGAGGAGGAAATGGACGGGATCATCCTTGCGGCCGCAGGATTGAATCGACTGGGACTTAGCTTTGAAAATTCTGTGCACCTGAACTTAGAGGATTTTATTCCCGCAGTGGGACAAGGCGCCCTAGGCTGTGAGATTCGTCGAGAGGATCAGGAGCTGAAGAATATGCTAAAGACCATCGAAGACCTTCCCACAACCCTGGCAGTACAAGGGGAGCGAAGTTTTTTAAAAGCCCTGAACGGAGGTTGCCATGCCCCTATTGCCTGCTACGGAAAAATTCAGGAGGGAGAACTGCATCTACGGGGGATGGTAGGACAAGCCTCGGGAGATTTGCATTTGGTGGAAACCATCAGCGGCCCCATGGAAGAATGGGAGAAGTTGGGTTTAGCCCTTGCCAAAGCTTTAGAAGCTCGAGGGGCAAGAAAATTGTTAAAAGAGGAGGAGGAAAAAGAACATGCATCAGACCGATTATAAAAGAGGAAAAGTATACTTAGTAGGGGCCGGTCCCGGAGATGAGGAACTGATTACTCTAAAGGGAGTACGGGCCATTGAAGAGGCCGATGTCATTCTTTATGACCGGCTAAGCAGTCCAGGACTGCTCCGTTATCAAAAACCAGGAGCAGAACTGATTGATGTAGGAAAAAAACCGAATCATCATCCGGTAACCCAAGAAGAGATTAATCAGATGTTAATTGATAAAGCCATACAAGGAAATATTGTCACCCGAATCAAAGGAGGGGATCCCTTCGTATTTGGCCGAGGAGGAGAAGAGGCCTTAAGTCTTGAAAAGGAAGGGATCTTCTACGAAGTGGTTCCCGGAATAACCTCGGCTATTGCAGTGCCTGCTTACGCCGGTATCCCGGTGACCCAACGAAACATCAGCACCTCCTTTCATGTGATTACCGGTCATGAAAACCCGGAAAAGGAAGAGGCCATGGTGGACTATAGGGTCTTAGCTAAATTACAGGGTACTTTGGTATTTCTAATGGGTATCAAAGCCCTTCCTCAAATAACAGAAAAGCTGATGGAAGAGGGAATGGATCCTAAAACCAAGGTTGCGGTGATTCACCGAGGGACCACGGCGAAAGAAAAAAAAGCCTTGGGAACTCTAGAAACCATCGGAAAAGAAGTAGAGAGAATGAAAATTACCTCGCCGGGAATTATCGTTGTGGGTGAAGTGGCAGGTTTTTCAGATCAGATGGACTGGCGGCGATTTATGCCCCTGAAAAACAAACGGATTTTAGTAACCAGAAGTCGAAGGCAAGCAAGCAATCTTCGAAAAGAACTTATGGCCTTAGGAGCCGAGGTTGTGGAATATCCAAGTATTGAAATCGTTGAAGAAAAAGACCCCGATAAGCTCTCCTTGCATATTCAAGAACTGAGCACCGCAGATTGCCTGTTTTTCTCCAGTCCCAACGGTGTGGAAGCTTTCTTTGAAGCTTTGAAAATTATAAAAAAAGATCTTCGAAGCTTAAGGGATATTAAAATCACGGCCATCGGAGAGAGCACCCAAAAAGCCTTGGAGAATCGAGGAATCATCGATGTGGAGATCCCAGAAAACTATACCTTAGAAGGCGCCGCAGAAATGCTGTTGGCAAAACTTCAATCGGAAGAGACCTTGTATCATGTGCGGGGAAGTTTGGGAAGAGATTTACTCAAAAAGCTTCTACCTGAAAAAGGGATACAAGTCATCGAAAAGGACTTCTACCGGACGGAGAGAGCTGACAGCAATGGGGAGCTAGAAGAAATCTTCGCAGGGGGAATTGATAATATCATTTTTACCAGTTCTTCCACGGTACAGTTTTTTCTTGAGTCCTTGTCCGATGAAGTTATTGATAAAGTGAAGAAAAGCAGAATTTTTTCCATTGGACCGGTAACAGCAGCTACGGCAGAGTCCTTTGGTCTTACTGTGGATACCGTCGCCAGTCCTCACACCATCAAAGGGTTAGTGGATGCTATGGTGGACGAGGCAAAGGAAAAATAAAGGAGAATGCACATGACAATTGATAATTTCACACGGTCCAGAAGGCTTCGAAGGACCTCGAATATACGAAAAATGGTTTCAGAAACTAAGGTTTCTGTAGAGGACTTGATTTATCCTATTTTTGTTACCCAGGGAACAGGAATAAAAAAAGAAATTACCAATATGCCCGGACAGTTTCATTATAGTGTAGATCAACTGCCGGAGGCCATTGAAGAAGTGGTTTCCTTAGGAATCCCTGCGGTGATGGTCTTTGGCATTCCCGGGACCAAGGATTTAAGGGGTTCAGGAGCAGATGATCCCGAGGGTATTGTGCAGCAAGGGGTTCGGCAAATCAAAAAAGATTTTCCCGATCTTACGGTGATTACCGATGTTTGTTTGTGTCAGTATACTACTGACGGTCACTGCGGCCTGGTGATCGAGGGGGAAGTGGTAAACGACCCTAGCTTAGAGCGTTTAGCCAGCATCGCTGTGAGTCATGCAGAAGCAGGGGCAGACATGGTTGCTCCCTCTGAAATGATGGATGGAAGGGTACTCTGGATTCGCCGTGGTTTGGATGAGGCAGGATATCAGAATGTAGCAATCATGAGTTACAGTGTGAAATACGCTTCAAGCTTTTACGCACCCTTCCGAGGGGCGGTAAATTCCGCTCCAAGTTTTGGAGATCGAAAAACCTATCAGATGGATCCGGGGAATCGTCTAGAGGCTAAACGGCAGGTGGCTATTGATCTGGAAGAGGGAGCCGACATCCTGATGGTTAAGCCTGCTCTATCCTACTTGGATATTATTCGGGATGTTAAGGGAACCGCACCCCTGGCCGCTTATCATGTTAGCGGAGAGTACGCCATGTTTAAGCTTGCCGCAAAAAACGGTTTGATTGATGAAACCGCCGGCATGGTGGAAATCCTCACAAGCATCAAACGGGCAGGGGCGGACTTGATCCTTACCTACTTTGCCAAGGAGATGGCAGAACATCTACTAAAAGACAGTATAGGTCATTCGAATAATAGCACAGGTGATAAACTAAAAATTACAGATAATAGGATAAACAGTACAGATCATATAAAAAATTGTAGGGAATTTGGCTAATACAGTGAAAGGGGAAAAAAATTGATGAATAAATCAACTGCGTATTTTGAACGTTCAAAGAAAGTAATGCCCGGAGGGGTGAACAGTCCCGCAAGGGCTTTTTCCAGTGTGGACATGGACCCGCCTTTTATCGAGCGGGGCGAAGGGGCCTATATCTATGATGAGGACGGAAACAAGTACCTGGACTTTGTAGGATCCTGGGGACCCCTTATTCTAGGCCATGGAGACGAAGATGTGGTAAAAGGACTGGAAGAAGTTATACGAAAGGGAACAAGTTTCGGAGCCCCCACAAAAATAGAGATGGAAATGGCAGAGCTGATGGTGGACTCTTTGCCGAATATGGAGATGGTACGGATGGTAAACTCAGGAACCGAGGCCACGATGTCCGCCCTTCGTTTAGCCAAAGCCTACACAGGTCGATCTAAAATTGTGAAATTCGAAGGAAACTATCACGGGCACTCCGACAGCCTGTTGATCAAAGCGGGCTCTGGAGCTCTAACTCATGGTGTTCCCGACAGTTTAGGGGTGCCGGAAGAAATCGGTCGAAATACCTTAACCGCAAATTATAACGATTTGGATAACATAAAAGCGATCTTTGGAGCGAATAAAGAAGAAATTGCAGCGGTGATTATTGAGCCCGTGGCAGGGAACATGGGAGTTATCCCCATGGAAGAGGAATTTGCTAGAGGCCTTAGAGCCCTTACCAAGGAACATGGAATTATACTGATCTACGATGAAGTGATGAGTGGTTTTCGGATAAGCTACCGAGGAGCCCAGAGTCTTTTCCCAGATATTGCTCCGGATCTGATCTGTTACGGAAAAATCATCGGAGGGGGCCTGCCTGTGGGAGCATTTGGCGGAAGAAAAGACCTTATGTCTATGCTCGGCCCCATTGGACCGGTTTATCAAGCGGGAACCCTTTCAGGAAATCCACTGGCCATGCGGGCGGGATTCGAGACCCTTACAAAACTGAAAAACAATCCGGATTTCTATCAACAGCTAGAGGCCATGGCAGAAAAGTTGGAGCGGGGGATACTTGATGCAGGAAAACGTTACAGCATTCCCGTAGTGGTAAACCGAGTAGGAGCCATGATTTCCCTATTTTTCACCGATCAACCGGTGACCGATTTCAGTGGGGCAAAATCTGCGGACCAACAGCGGTTTAAAACTTACTTTAAAGCCATGCTGGAAGCAGGAATTTATCTTCCCCCCTCCCAGTTTGAAGCGTTGTTTTTAAATGTACAAATGACCACCGGGGATTTGGATAAAGCCATTGCCACTATTGACCGGGTATTTGCAAAGCTTCCATAAGAAAAACAGAAAAAAAAGGAATAGCAAAATCATATTGCATTTAGTATGAAATAGAGAGTTAAGTTTTGGAGTATATGCTAGGGAAGGATACCGAATAGTATTTTGCCGTAGTTATAGCATCTATAGCATACCCAAAGATCACAGAGCACTCTGGAATAAAAGACTTGCAATACAAAAATTAAGAGGTGATTGATATGCATTTAGCCGATGGTGTACTTAGTACGGAAATGGCTGTGGCTACAACGGTAGGGGCAGCGGGCATCCTTGCCTACAGTCTTTACCAAACCAAGGAGGAAGAAATTCCGAAAATCAGTTTAATGAGCGCAGTATTTTTTACCTTTGCCATGTTTAGTCTTCCACTAGGACCCAGCAGCGTACACCCCTTACTCACGGCTCTTTTGGGAATTATACTGGGAAGACGGGCACCGATCGCGGTATTTATCGGACTGTTTATACAGGCAGCGGTTTTTCAACATGGAGGCATTACGACTTTAGGGGTGAATACCCTGCTGATTAGCCTTCCCGCTTTGCTCTGCTGGCAAATTTTTTCAAGAAGTTATCATAGGGAAAAATCCCCCTATATACTGTCCGGTTTTTTAGGAGGACTGGGTGTGGTTCTTTCTGTTGGATTATTGGTTATGGTTTTATGGGCCACAGATATTCGTTATACCCAGGGAGTGGTATCCAATATACAACTGATTATTGTATCCCATATTCCCTTGATGTTTGTAGAAGGAGGCATTACCACTTTTGCAGTGGGCTTTATCCATAAAAGTCGAAAAACCGTGCTGGGATCTGTAAAAGGATGAGTAGACCCAAAGTTTATCAATGGATAGAAAACCTGGAGATTCGGTGCAAAATTCTTTCGATTTTTATTGCCGCTTTTTTACTGATCAGCATTGAAGTCCCCCTTATTATAAGCTTGGCTTTAATAGGGCTCTTGACCCTCTCCCGTTTGATGGGTCTTCCTTGGAATTTTATTGGGAAAAAACTGCTTTTGCCCATGCCTTTTTTGATATTTATGGCTCTGCCCCTGCTTTTAGGAGAAGGATTGTCGATCACTCAGGAGCGTTTGGAATTTACTTACTTACTAGTCGCCAAAGGACTTGGGGTGTTTTTATTGATGATGATGCTCGTCTTTACCCAGGAGGAATATCAGCTGGTAGAAGGACTTCGGCAGTTGCCGATTCCGAAAACTTTAAGCGCTGTTTTGGTACTCTCCTTTCGTTATGTCCATGTATGGACAGGGACTCTGAAAAAAACCTATCGTTCATCGGTTTCTAGAGGCTTTGAGAAGGGATGGAACAAAAATACCTTCAAGGTATACGGAGAGATGGTCGGGGGTATGATTCTTCGAAGTTTGGATCAATCTCAGCGGGTGCATAAAACCATGCTCTCCCGGGGGTTCAGTCGGGATATTCCCATAAAACCATCAAAAGCTTTAGGGAAAAGGGAAGGTTTTTGGATAATTGGCTTAGTAGCTACATTTACATTACTGAAAGTATTGGAGATGAGGTTGTAAAATGAAGGGAATTTTAGTATCAGAACTGTCCTATACCTATTCGGGAAATAAACAGGCTTTAAAAAATGTCAGCTTTCAGCTGGATCGAGGCAAAAAACTGGCGATCTTGGGAGCCAACGGCAGTGGAAAGTCCACGTTGATTCAACACTTTAACGGGTTGATTCTGCCCCAAAAAGGAAAAGTAACCATGGGAAATCATGGGGTGGAGCAAAAGAACTTGAAAATCCTTCGGCAAAAAGTGGGGATCATCTTTGACCATCCCGATGATCAGATCATCGCCTCCAAGGTCAGTGAGGACATTGCTTTTGGACCAAGGAACTTACGATGCTCCGAGGAAGAAGTATTTCGTCGGGTAAAAGAAGCTCTTTCCCAAATGGGGATCGAAGAGCTACAAGACTCCTCTCCCTATGAACTGAGTCTTGGACAAAAGAAAAAAGTTGCCATTGCCGGAGTCCTGGCCATGAAGCCGGAGATTTTAGTACTGGATGAACCTTTTACCGGACTGGATCCAAGTTCCCGAGAGGGATTGAAAAAGGCTCTGGAAGATTTGCATCATCAGGGACATACCTTGGTGATCACCACCCATAATGTGGATATGGCCTATGAATGGGCTGATGAGCTCCTGATTTTGAAAGAAGGGGAAGTCTTGTACACCGGCGTAGTGGAGGCCCTTGAAGACAAGGAATTGGTGAAAAAAGGGAACTTGGAATCTCCGGGAGTTGTAAGGTTGTTAGAGAACACCGGGATTACAGGAAAAAATATAGAAGAAGGAAATCGTAAAATTAAGGAGGCTTTGGGAATTGAAAAATAATAATAGTTCAGTAAAAAAGCATGGAGTAATGAAAAGAATCCTATTGGTGGTATTGATGGTTTTACTTTCCCTATCCACGGTTTATGCCCACCGAATGATGATTGATCCTGTGGAGGATACCAAGATCTGGGTAGGTTATGAAGATGGCGATACCATAGAGAGTATTACGGTTCAGGTGTTGGATCTAGAAGGAGAAGTCCTGGCAGAAGATAGGGTTGATGACGAGGGATACTACTCTTTTGAGAATGAGCCGGATGCCCACAGTATTGTAGCCGATGATGGAATGGGACACCAAGTTACCTGGGTGGTAGGAGAACCTACAGTTTATCGAGAAGGTTGGAGAAAGTACATTAGAATTATTGGCATTGTCACGGTGTTTGCTTTAGTGGCCCTGTTTTTTAGAATTAGATCTAGAAAGGCTAAAAAATCTACGGGATCCCAGGACTCCACAAAAGATCCGGAGACATCCGCGGATCGAGGGAGCAACTAATGGGAAAAAACATAATGTTTCAGGGTACCGGATCCTCCGTGGGTAAAAGTTTACTGACCGCAGGGCTTTGTCGGATTCTTTTTAATCGAGGCTACTCCGTGGCACCCTTTAAATCTCAAAATATGGCCCTAAATTCTTTTATTACCAAGGAAGGTAAGGAAATGGGAAGAGCCCAGGTGGTTCAGGCGGAAGCGGCGGGAATAGAACCCTCTGTGGAGATGAATCCCATACTTTTAAAGCCAACCAGCCATGTGGGATCCCAGGTGATTATTGAAGGAAAGGTTTATGGAAACTTAAATGCCAAGGCCTACCAAAAAGAGAAGATACATTTAAAAAAGAGGGTACATCAAATTTATCAACAGCTTAGCGAAAAATATGAAGCCGTAATTATTGAAGGGGCCTGCAGCCCGGCAGAGATCAATCTACGGGAGCACGATCTGGTAAATATGGGCCTTGCGGAAATGGTGGATGCTCCCGTGATTTTAATAGGAGACATTGACCGAGGCGGGGTTTTTGCATCGATTTATGGAACGGTGATGCTCTTAGAGCCCGAGGAGAGACAGCGAATTAAAGGTTTTGTCATCAACAAATTTCGGGGTGATTTGGAAATCTTAAAACCGGGGATTCGGATGATGGAAGAGAAAATTGGGATTCCCTGTTTGGGAGTTATGCCCTATGATCATTTTATTATCGAAGATGAAGACAGTGTCACCAGTCGTTTTGAAGGGAAAGGAACCGGAAAAGCAGCAGGCTTAACTACCCTTACCGGGGAAAAGAGTAAGGAAGATACAGCGTCTATTAAAATTGGCGTTATTAAGCTTCCTTACATCTCCAACTTTACGGATTTTACGCCCTTGGAAATGGAGAAAAATGTGGAATTAACTTATATTCAAGATCCTAAAGACTGTGAAGATTTGGATTTGCTAATCATTCCCGGAAGTAAAAATACCCTTCATGATCGCCATTTTTTAATAAACCAGGGTTTTGATGAGAAAATTTACCGTCAGGTGAAAAAAGGAACCATGGTCATGGGAATCTGCGGCGGTTATCAGATCTTAGGCCGAACACTTAGAGACGACCATAAAGTGGAGTCTGATGTAGCCGAAATCAATGGACTTGGACTACTGGATATTAATACGGTAATGGAAAAGGAAAAGACTACGAGACAGATTACCGGTCGAAGTCCCTTGTTTCAACAAGAATCCTCTACGGAAATTAACGGCTACGAGATCCATATGGGAAAAACCACAAGAAATGAAGGAGCCAAGGCTTGGATTACGCTGAGTGACGGCAGTCAGGATGGAAGTGTAGATCAGAGTCGGCAGATTTTTGGAACCTATCTCCACGGAATTTTTGAAAATGATGATTTTCGTAGGGATCTTCTAGGACACTTGGAAATATGTAAAGATAAAAGGGGAATTTACCGGGAAATGGATCGAAACCGTGTTACGGATGATCCAGGACTTTCATTTAAGGATCTGAAAAACCAGGAATACAATCGGCTTGCGGCTATGATGGAAGAGCATCTGGACATGGACGCTTTGCTGAAGATTATCGGGTGGTAGAAATGGATTGGATGATTGTCGTATTTTTAGCCGTAGTCTTAGATAGAATTTTTGGAGATCCTGCAGGGATGCCTCATCCGGTGATTTATATAGGGAAAATGATTTCTGTTGTAGAGAAAGGCATTCGAAAGCAACAATTGGTCTCTTTAAAGGTGGGAGGATTTATTTTAGCAATGGGAGTGCCTGTGACAGTAGGAGTGGTAATCCATAGTTTATTACTCTTGGGGGATTTGTTGCATCCCATAATTTACTGGGGAATCACCTTATATTTTTTAACGACAGGACTTGCCACTCAGTGCTTAAAAGAAGAAGCCATCAAGGTTTATGATCACCTGAAAAGAAAAAACCTGAAAGAAGCAAGACTCCGGCTGTCCTACTTAGTAGGCAGAAACACCGAGGAGTTATCCGAGGAAGAAGTGGTAAAGGCCACCGTGGAGACGGTTTCGGAAAACACCATTGACGGTGTGTTGGCCCCGCTATTTTATATTTTTCTCGGAATCAGTCTCGGCCTACCCTTAGAACTTCTTTGGATTTACAAAGCGGTCAACACCCTGGATTCCATGGTGGGCTATATTCAAGAACCTTATAAAGATATTGGATATGCATCAGCCAAGCTGGACGACTTTATAAACCTTATTCCCGCTAGGCTGGGAAGTTTGTTGATGCTGAGTTTTGGAGTGGTTAGCAAAGAAGAGTTTTCTCAAGGACTGATCACCTTTCGCAGGGATCGACTCGCTCATAAAAGCCCGAATTCGGGCCATCCGGAATCCGTGGTGGCGGGGATCCTCGGCATTCAATTAGGCGGTACCCACCGCTATTTTGGAGAAGTATTAGAAAAACCCACTATCGGAATTCCTAAACGAAAAGCAGAACTACAGCATATTCCTAGAGCGGCATCGATTATGTACCGGGCCCAGTATGGATTTTTAGTGCTTTGGATTATCGCTTATGTTTTGATTATGCAATAAATAATACTGAAGAGTAAACGGAGGGTCAACATGAACAAACACGGTGGCTATAAAGGCGATCCAAATAGGGTAATAGATTTCAGTGTGAATATCTCTCCCTTTGGGCCGCCGGACTCGGTGAAACAGGGAATTATGGAATCCTTAGAGGAAATTGAACGATATGCTTCCATTGACGGAGAAGAGTATCGATCGCTTCTGAAAAAAGCTTTTTCTTTAGATCCTGTGCATCCCGGGGAGCTGATTATCGGAAACGGAGCCATGGAACTGATTTACTTATTTGCCCGAAGCATTAGACCAAAAACGGTGTTGTTGATACAACCCACATTCAATGAGTATCAACGGGCTTTTGAGCTTGTAGGAACCAAAGTTGAGCATTTTATTTTAGAGGAAAGTGGGGGCTTTTCCATTCCCAAAGAGCAACTGATGAATAAACTACAAAACCTAAAGCCAAAAGTGTTACTTCTTTGCAGTCCGAATAACCCCACCGGCAAGCGGCATTCCAGGGAACTTTTAAACGCTATTGCCTGGGAAATGAAAGAATGGGAAGGGTTGTTGTTTGTGGATGAATCCTTTGAAGAGTTTGTTCTTGATGAGGAGAAGTATGAGAATAAAGAACCGAACCAATTTCCAATAGAAATGTCTCCTCTGGATAATCTGTTTATTCTTCGGTCCTTAACCAAATTTTACGGAATACCCGGTCTTCGGTTAGGCTACGGTATCGGTGGAGAGGCTTTGATCAACAAACTCTTACAATACAAAGAACCTTGGACCGTGAACACTTTTGCCTTTAAAGCCTTAGAGAAAATCGCCTTGGAAAAGGAGTACCCCCTTCAACTGGCTTGTTGGCTTAAAGAAGAAAAAGCCTATTTGGAAAACCATTTTGAAGACTTGAAACACTTGGGCCTGAAAATATACCCCAGCAGTGTGAATTTTTATCTTGGAAAAATTACAGGAATGCCGGCGAAGTTGCTACAGGAAAAACTGTTGGATTCGGGAATTTATATTCGAACCTGTGAAGACTTTCAGGGTCTGAGTCATGAGCATTTCCGATTTTCCGTAAGGACACGGAAGGATAATGAAAAGCTGATTTGGGAGCTTGAAAAACTGCTGAATTGCTGAGTGAAACACAGTAGAAATAATAATTACGAAGGGAGGCATAAGGAAATGATTACCTATCTTACAGGAGGGGCAAGAAGCGGAAAAAGCAGCTATGGTGAGGAATTAGCAAAACAAGCGGCAACGGAGCCCAGCGATGTATTGTACATACCCACGGCACAGGCCTACGACGATGAGATGCAGGACCGGATTAATAAGCATCGCATACGACGGCCGAAACTATGGAAAACCCTAGAGGCCCCCACAAGATTTCAAGGTCTCGAGGATGATCCGGATTTTCAAAAGCGGTCGGTGATTATGATTGATTGTCTCGGCGTATTTGTAACAAACAGAATGTTTTTGAAAAACCGAGATTTTGATCACATTACTCGACAGGAAGTGGATCAAATGGAAGGAGAAATTCAACAGGAAATTGAGCACTTACTGAGAATTTTAAAGGGAAAAGAGGCTTTCCTGGTGTCTAACGAAGTAGGCATGGGCTTAGTTCCCGAATATCCCTTAGGACGGATTTTTCGGGACCTTCTTGGCCGGGTGAATCAAAAAGTGGCGGCACGGGCTGATAACGTTTACTTTTTGGTATCCGGTATTCCAATGTGTCTAAAGGGGGAGGACCGGTGAGCGGTGAAATTTTTAGAATTATGGGATCACAGCTTCGGTCCTTTATATTGATGCTGACCTTTTTGACCCGGATTCCCGTTAAAATTACTTTTGATATTCAGGAAAGAGAGTTTCATCGGGGCATTATGTATATGCCTCTAATCGGAGCAGTTATTGGTATGATCCTTGGATCCGCGGCTCATCTGTTGCAATTTTTGGATCCCTTAATTCTAGCGATACTTTTATGGGTGGTCTATCTATGGCTCACAGGAGGGCTTCACCTTGACGGGCTGTCGGATCTTAGTGATGGGATCTTTAGCAATCGCCAAGGAGAAGACTTAAGAAGGATCATAAAGGACAGTCATATCGGGGCATTTGGAGTGATTGCAATTGTAGTTAATATAATGACTACCGTAGCACTGTTTTCTTATCTCGATCCGGTCTATATTCTTCTGGGCCCCTTATTTAGTCGCAGCGCGGTTTTGTTTGTCATGGGCTTTTCCGCTTATCCAAAAAATCAGCAGGGACTGGGGAAAGGGGTTATTGAGGCGACGGGAAAAGAAAGTTTTCTAATGAGTATAATGCTACCGGTACTTACCGTATTTCTTTTCTATGAAGCCCTCATTTTTCTACCGTTAATGCTAACCTTTGGTGCAAGTTTTATTCTAAAAATATGGATTTCAGCGAAACTTGGAGGGCTTACGGGGGACGGCATCGGTTTCTTAATCGAAGTGCTACAACCCCTCAGTCTTTTCTTGATTTATCTGATTACACTAATGTAAACCTTATAAAAAACGGAGTTAATATTCTGTTGGTAAAAAACCCAACAGAATATTAACTCCGTCTTTTCAATCGATTTTAAAGCCATACAAATCATATGTAGCTTCAATAAACTTCTGTTTTAACTCCTCCATACCGTAAACTTCCAGCAAGGCAATCGATTTTTTCAGGCTACCCATATAAGTATCCATACCTAGTTGGTACTCTGCGATTCCTTTTCGATAAAACAAATGGGGCAAACAATACATAATATGATTTGAAATTGCAAAGTCAATGGCTTTGGATGCGAGTGTGATTACGTTGTTAAAATTATCGTCAATATGATGGTTATATGCCAGATTATACATTAGTTTCAGCTTCATTCGATCATTGGTCATAGTTTTTATATTAAAGGTATCCAATCTTTCGAGACAAACATTCAAGATTAAAGTGCTGTTTTTTGTGTCATTTAATTCCCTTTTGATGACCCCTAATAAAACCAATAAACTGATGTCAAAATAATTTAACGGGTAGTTTGGAATGCTCTCTACTACAAAGGGTTCTTCAAGGGACAAGGACAAGGCATCCATCAAACAAGATTCTGCATCAGAAAAACCTTTTTGAGTTAACTTGAAATATTCACTAATGGCCTTTAGGTA
>SLKF01000077.1 GCA_007134725.1 Clostridiales bacterium
GGCAACGAACCTCCCTTGGAAAATCCAACCGCTATACTATGAAATGAATTCGTAAACACTCCTTAGAGTTAGCAATGCTGACGGGGAGTGTTTTTTTTATTGAAACCTGTCATGGGCTGTGGTATATTTGACATGATAGCTGACAAGACACTAAAAAAGAAGAAAGGATTGAATTCATGGATAAACATACATTAATTGAAGAGATAAAACGTTTAAAAAAAGAGAAAGATGCGGTTATTTTTGCCCACCATTACCAGGTGGAGGAAGTCAAAGAAGTGGCGGATATTATCGGGGACTCCTTGGAGCTAAGCCGTAAAGCCACGGAAGTTCAGGAACAAACCATTGTGTTAAGCGGCGTATATTTTATGGCGGAGAGTGTTAAGATCTTGTCTCCGGAAAAGAAGGTGCTGCTGCCGGTAAAGGATGCGGGATGTCCTATGGCGGATATGATTGATGAAGAAAAGCTGGAAGGATTTAAAGCCGACTACCCGACGGGTAAAGTGGTTTGCTATGTTAATACTTCCGCCGAGGTAAAAGCGAAAAGTGATATCTGTTGCACCTCTTCCAATGCCCTGAAGGTGGTAGACAGTATGGGAGAGGTCCCGGTACTCTTTATTCCGGACCAAAACCTGGGCAACTACGTAAAAAAGCATTCGAAAAATCCCAACGTTATTCCCTATAGCGGATACTGCATTACCCATCATCGGGCAAGAAAAGAGGATGCCCTGCAAGCCAAGGCGAAACATCCAGAAGCTTTGGTCCTGGCCCATCCCGAGTGTCGGAAAGAAGTGCTGGAAGAAGCGCACTTTATCGGAAGTACGACGGAAATTATGAACTACGCCGTAAACTCCGAAAAACAAAGCTTCATCATCGGAACGGAAATGGGGGTTGTGGAGACCCTGAAAAAAGAAGCGCCGGAAAAAAACTTTTTTTTATTAGCCCCAAGCTTTATTTGTAGCAATATGAAAAAAACCCGCCTAGAGGATATCTACCGGGCCTTAAAAGAAGACAAGCATGAAATTCACTTAGATGATAAGACATTGCAAGCAGCCAATAGTGCACTATCCAATATGTTAGTGTTATTGAAATAAAATTCCTGGAATGCTGAGAAAACAATGGATCTACGAGCGTGTAGATCTAAGGAGCGTGTAGATCTAAAGCTCCTGTAGCGCTAATGATATGGTAGTTCTAAACATAGATTAAAAGGTGGGAGAAAATGAAAAAGGTCAAAAAAAATAGCCCCATAAGGACAGGATCTTATAGGAGTGCGCCGGAATTCTTCGATGTGATTATTATCGGTACCGGAATTGCCGGGGTGTTTACCGCCCTCAATATTATTAAAAATTTGAAGATCTTAATGATCACCAAGGAAACCATGGACCGTTCCACCAGTCATCTGGCCCAAGGGGGTATTACCTCGCCGATTTTCGGTCCTGATTTATATGAGGACACATTACGAGCCGGAGGCTATATTAATGATCCGAATCGGGTTCGTATTCTGGTGGAGGAAGGACCGGGACAAATCGAAAAACTGATTCAGTGGGGAGTACCTTTCGACCGGGATTCCAAGGGGGAATTATCAGCCACCGGAGAAGGGGGCCATTCTCAGCGAAATATTCTTCACTGTAAGGATGAGACCGGCAAAAAGATCATGACCACTCTAGAAGGGGAACTTAGAAAAAGAGAAGGAGTCACCCTTCTGGAGGAAACCTATGTGTACAAGCTGACAGCCTTCGGGAAAGGGAAAAGGGAACCCCATATCCACAGGAAAAATTGGGAAGCCAAAACGGGAGGAATTGTCTCTGTCATCTTACCCGATGGTGAAGAGAGAGAATTTCATAGCCCTAATATTGTCATCGCCACCGGGGGTATCGGTGGATTATATGAAGTTACCTCAAATCCTGAAGGAAATACGGGAGACGGAATGGCCCTTGGAGAAGCCTTGGGAATCCCATTGAAAAATATGGAGTTTAACCAATTTCATCCCACTTATTTTCATTGCAAAGAGGGATCCGGATTTTTAGTAACGGAGGCTCTTCGAGGGGAAGGGGCCGTGCTTCGAAATGGAAAAGGGGAAACATTTATGAAAGAAAAACATCCTATGGGGGATTTAGCCCCTCGAGATGTGGTGGTAAGAGGAATATTTGAAGAGCTTCAAAAAAGTGTCTCGGAAAATGTGACACTGGATATCTCTCATAAAGAGAAAACGTTTATTAAAACCCGATTTCCTAAGATATATAGAAAAGCATTGAAAAAAGGGTATGATATTACCAAGGAGGCCTTACCGGTTGCTCCGGCCAGTCATTATATGATGGGTGGCATGGAAGTCGATGATTATGGGGAATCCGGGATCCCCGGGATCTATGCCGTGGGGGAATGCGCCTGCAGTGAAGTTCACGGAGCCAATCGTTTGGCAAGCAATTCCCTCCTGGACGCCATTGTTTTTGCCGGTAGAGTGGGAGCAAAGATCTCGGAGGGATATCACGAAAGGGTGGAGGATCTTTCCGAACAAAAGATATACTCGAACTTGAATATCTGTAGGAATCAAAAGAATAACCAGGAACTCCCCTTAGGGATTAAGGATTTGGAAGCTTATGAAAAAATGCTGAAAAAGAAGACGCAAAGGGTTTTAGGTATTTTGAAAAAAGCGCAACAGCTTCAGAGGTTTCTTTCGGATTTAAACAGAATCTCCGGGATTTTCCATCAGAAGGAGGCTCCAACCCCTTGGACCGCCAAGGATAAACGAGCATTTTATGAAATGAAAAGCCGGCTAACAATAACCCGGTATATGGCAGAAGCTACACTGAAGCGGAAGAAAAATATTGGCACCCATTATAAAATCATAGAGAATAAATAGTAATGTGGGATGGTTTATCCCCTATAAATTTAAAAATCATTGAAGAAAGAAATGCCGAAGGAGAAACACTGAAAATTTGGTAAAAAATAAAGAGTTCGATAAAAAAACGTAAAGGAGCATCAGAAGATGAAGGATTACGGATTGGAAAGAATCATTAAGACGGCTTTTGAAGAGGATTTACCCTATGGGGATTTGACCACGGATGCATTGATTCCTGATAAACAGTTAGGCAAAGGCATTATCACCGCCAAAGAAGCGGGGATTTTTGCCGGAGGGTTCGTGGTAAAAGAAGTTTTTCGTATGTTGGATGAGGGCATTATCCTGGAAGTACTGGTAGATGAAGGAGAAGAAGTTAAAATCGGACAGGAAGTCATCCGTATGGAAGGACCCTTAAACAGTATTTTAAAGGGAGAGCGGATCGGATTAAATCTCTTGCAACACCTTTCGGGAATTGCCAGTGCCACCGGTGAGTATGTAAAAAAAGTTCAAGGCACCAAGGCTAAAATTACCGATACCCGGAAAACCACACCGGGGCTTCGAGCCCTGGAAAAAAAAGCGGTACAATTAGGAGGCGGAATCAATCACCGTTTCAGTTTAAGCGACCATGTGTTGATTAAGGATAACCATATTATTGCCGCCGGTGGGATAAAACAAGCCATCAAGGGATGTCGAAAAGGACTTTCCCATACGGTAAAGGTCCAAGTGGAAGTGAAAAATTCCGTGGAACTACACCAAGCCATCGAGGAAAAAGTGGATATGATATTATTGGATAATATGATGAAAGAAGAGATGAAAGACGCCGTGGACTTTGTTGAAGGTCGGGCAATTCTGGAGGCCTCAGGAAATGTGACGCTGGAGCGGGTAGAGGAGATTGCAAAAACCGGAGTGGATATTATCTCCATCGGTGCACTGACGCATTCGGTAAAGGCGATGGATTTCAGTTTGAATCTGCAAGAGGATAGCGGGTAAGCTGTGTAAATAAAGAAATCGGGAGGTGGTCCTATGAAAAAGACAAAATATAAAGTGGCATTGGGGATTTTTATCGGACTGATCTTCTTGCTGGGTA
>SLKF01000287.1 GCA_007134725.1 Clostridiales bacterium
CTGGTATTTACACCGAAGGCTCCGGTTTCAGAACTTAGCTTGATAATTTCCTCCAAGTCGGGTTTTGGCAAAATTTCTTGGTGGACTCTTGCACTTAATGTAGCCAGTTTCCCGATTTCTTTTAAAGAAAGTTTTTCCGGGCTTCTTTCCCAGTCCTCTAAGGCCATAGAAAGATCAGTCCCCGAGCCTTTCCTTTCTCCGTTTTTTCGATGAAATTCCAAGGTATCTACGGTCCCCGTACCTTCAAGTATTAACACTCTTCCTGTTGGATAGGGTCCATAGCTATTCAGTAGTTTCCCGGATCTGTTGTTAAACAGGCTCAGTTTTGAAAATAGGGTACTGTCCGTCGGCTCTATCTTTGCGGCGATTTCTCCAAGGCTCTCCTCTGTCAGATAGCAATCTAGCATCCGTGCACTAAGTAACACAGCACCGGCAACATCCGCGGTGGAACTGGCCATCCCTTTACCCCTCGGAATATCACTTTCGATAATTAATCGGTAATCATTTAATCCATTGGGGGAACGATCAAAATATTTCAGGGTCTCCTCCATGGCATGATAGGCTTTATCTTGATTTTTTCCAGTCCATCTTTTGCCCTTTTCCAAACGCACTTCGGAGTAAAGGTCTATTGCATAGGAAATCAGTGCTTCCTCATCTTTAACAGTCCCTTGAAAAATCTCCCCACAAGAGGCGGGACATCTAACACTGATCATGATACCTTCTCATTTCTTCGACCCAGCCCTGTAGAAACTCCCAATGATCATAAAAATGAAAATGCGGATAGCCCCCTAAGGTATTTTTCTTCTTCAATCCGCATTCATAGCTTTTCAGTATTTTTCCTTCTCGTTTTTTCTGTACCTGGTAAACCTTTGGAGTTTCTATTCGTTCAATCAGTTTAGATCGATGAAATTCATGGGCTTTTAAGGTCATCTTTCCCTCCATGCTCACATCCACATATCCAAAGCGCTGAAGTTTTTCGGTCATCACCGTCTTAGCGGGAAAAAATCCCGTCATGGGAAACAGCTTGCCCTGAAGGTCTTCAATTCCTTCGGTTAAATACATCAGTCCTCCGCATTCCGCAAAGGTGGGCAGGCCCTTTTCCAATTCCTCTTTCAATGAGATCATAAACTCTCGGTTTTTACCTAAGTCCTCTCCAAAGACTTCAGGAAATCCGCCACCGATATACAGGCCCGATAGGTTTTCTTTTAGTTTTTGATCCTTCATGGGGCTTATCCACTCTAAGGTAATGCCGATTTCCTGTAAAATCTCAAGGTTGTCCTGATAATAAAAACTAAAGGCGGGATCATAGAACAGGCCAATTCGCAGTCCTTGGGCTTGCTTTTTTAGAATATCAATCTGATGATTTATGAACTCCCGGTGATCTTTCGGATCCGGAGGAATATGACTATTCCCAATGGCGATGATTTTATCCAACTCTACTGTTTCTTCGATTCTCTTACTTAATATTTCCAGCTGACAGTTAAGGTTTTCCACTTCTTTTGCGGGGACCAGCCCTAAGTGTCGACTTTTTAAATGAAGCCCTTCGTCTTTTTTTAAGTATCCTACACAGGGTACTTTTACATCCCTTTCAATAACGGTTTTAATCAATTCGTAGTGGCCTTGTCCCGAGACCTTGTTTACGATTACCCCGGCGATGTTTACCTTGGGATCGTAGAGTTTAAAGCCCAAAACCTCCGCCGCTGCACTTGTGGATTTCTTCCCTCCGTCGATGACCAATATTACGGGAAGCTTCAACAGTTTTGCCATGGCGGCGGAACTGCCCATATCCTTCGATGTGCCGACTCCGTCGAAAAGTCCCATAACTCCCTCCACTAGGGAAAAATCTCCTGCATTTTTATGCTTTTGATAAAGCACTTCAATTGTCCGATCCTCGAGCATCCACTGATCCAAATTATAAGAGGGTTTTTTACTGACAAAATGATGAAATCCCGGATCAATGTAATCCGGTCCCACTTTAAATGGAGTAATCTCTATCTTCCGTTTTCCCAGAGCTTTCATTATCCCCAAGGTACAGGTGGTTTTTCCCACGCCGCTGCTGGTTCCTGCAATCATAATTCCTGGCATTTCAATCCCTCCTTCACCGTCCTATAGTCTCTTTTAACCTAAAATTTCGGCTACAACTTTAAATTTTCACAATGATTTAAATGACTTAAAGTCATTTCGATGGATGTCTAAAAAAACACACAAAAAAACCATAAAAGATGTGTCCGGGGAATGAAACACGATCTTTTATGGCTACTTTAAAAGTTGTGGAAAAATCTTTTCGAAGAAAGATAGACCTATGCCAAGGTTTCCTCCGATCCAATTTTCCGCTACCATAACTGCTCCCTTCCCTCCGAAGTTTTGCATGCGGTCTATAAGGCAGGTTTCCTGACTTTTGGTCTTCCTACTCTTCAAGCCTTCTCGGTTTCCCAATGGCTTAGTCGAATTTCGTTACCAATTACAGTAGCGGGGGCTGTAGTGGTCTTTCACCACTTTCCCTTTTAACCTATACATTCATAGGCACCTTATAGCACAAATCTATATTCAGTTTTATAGTAATTGCTGTTTCATAATACTATTTACTCAATTAATTTATAAAATCTTTTGAATGAGCTTTCTTCTCTTCCTAATTAAGAATAATGAATTACCCGTTCTTTGTCAAGACTTTCATCGGAATCAAAAGAGTCAGGGCGGACAGAGCGGACAGAGGGACGGAGTAATTGTCCTCCGCTAACTGCCTTTTTCCTAATCTTCCATAAAAGATAGTAATATAGGGGCATCCCCACTGCCATAGGCCATAGGGAAAGAGGATCCTCGCGAATACTCAAAGACTGGCTAAAAAAATAAATATAGCTCAGGGTCCCGGGAAGCATTCCAGCAATGGTTGCCCCCAGATACGTTGCAAAAGAAACCTTCGAGACACCCAGCAAGTAATTCATCGGAGTAAAGGGAATAAAGTAAAGATTTCTCAGAAAAAATATATGAAGAAAATTAGGATTTCTGGTTTTTTCCATCCAACCCCGCTGTTTCTCGGACAAACGCTGGACCAACTTTTTTTGATACAGTGCCTCCACGCCTTCTTTTCCTATGATCCTGGCAAACAAAAAAGAAAAAGCAGCGGATATTAGGGCAGCGGAAAAAGCAATGACCACCCCATAGAAAAATCCAAAATAGATCCCTGCAAAGGCTTTAAAAAGTGATATGGGCACAAAGCAGAGGCTAGCCACTAGGGTCACTGCCACAAAAGCCAAACTGAGGGTTACAGGGTCCGTGTACTGCTGGGTAAACAGTTGCAAATCCTCCATGGTATGAATATGGTACTGCTCTCGAATTCGACGAAGGATAAAAATCATACTTATAATAAATAATCCTTTTATAAAGAGCTTGATACTAATCCTTTCGACGACCCATGGGCCTATCATGGAACCCCTCCTCCCGGTGAACTTTTACATTGTTTTTTATCTGTTTTCTTTATTTTTTAGATGATCTTTTATAATCGGTTCCTATTTTATAGTCCATTTTATAATTTTGTGATCGGCGCTTTGATAATACTCTTTAATTCTTGGATTCCTTCGTCTTCCATAAGCACCAAAGCGGAAGTGGAGGGGCCTCCCGATTGATAAAAGTCGATCTCCCGGTGTTCTTCCGGGTCAACTTTATCTCCTCCATGGCCTAAAACTTTTAGTTCATAGGCAATGCCCTTGGACCCTATGGGAAGGATGTCTACCACATTTCGGTGGTTTCTCAGCCGATACAGATCCTCCATGGATAAAATCTCCCCCTCATCCTCAAGAACTTGGGCTCCCACCTTAGGAAGTCCCACCAGGTACAGACTTTCCGTTCCGTTGGTTTTCGGCGGCAGGGTTGTTCC
>SLKF01000062.1 GCA_007134725.1 Clostridiales bacterium
TATGGGCTTTGGAATAGATGCTGATTTTTTTCTGTAAATCTTCCAATTTTTCATGGCCGTAAACCAGGGCCAGATTTTTTGCCCGGTCAGGATCTTTTTTATAAAGGGTTCCTACTTCATGACGTTCCTCATTGGTGAGAATCGGAAAATTCTTAGCACCGGGGATATGATCTTCTTCAAACTCCTTGGGAGTACGAAGATCGATAATCGGTTCCGGACTACGGGGTAACACTTTTTCAATAGTTATGGTTTTCATATTGCACCTGCTTTTACTTAGATTCTTGAATTGATAGTATTATTGTACCTTAGTTGCAACAAAAATCAAAATTCAAAGACAAATTTCTTTAATTTACGTATATACAAGTATAGAGACAATAAAATCAGAATGGAGGGATAAAAGTGAAAAAAGTGTATGCGGGTAAATGGACCTTAGCCCTTACCTTTATTTTTCTTGGAAGCAGCATATTATGGAACATGTATGGGACGACGAAGATTGCTATTGCGGATTTTTATCCGGTGGTATTGGTATTTTTAGGATTGGAGTTGATTATTAAAACCCTGACTCGAAAAGAGGGAAAAGTAGCCTTGGAGGGAGGCAGCATTATCCTGTTGGTGCTGATCATGATTTTTATCAACGTGATCCCCTTTTCTTTTTTAGGACCCCGATCCAATGATCTTTTTTCCGAGGATCATCCCATCGGAGAGTTTTTGCGGGATCTCTCCCAAGGGAATGTGGCAATCAACTTCGACGGCATTGGTAGGTTTAATACCACCTATGAAATCGAAGAGACCTTCCCGGCGGAGAATGTGGATGCCCTTAAACTTCAAAATGCCTTCGGAGACATAACCTTGGAGCCTTGGCAGCAGGAAGAGATCAAGGTAATCATACAGGTGCAGTCAAACAATGAAGATGAGGCATACGTAGAGGGACTAAAAGAAGAATTGCTATACGCAGAAGTTCAGCCGGAAGGAACCTTGGTGCTAACCTCTAATAATCGACGGTATTTAGAAGATTCCAGAGTGAAAAGCCTCCGAATGAATTACCGGATCTATCTTCCCCAAGGGGAAAGTTTTTCCTCTTTAGAAATTACCAATGAATTTGGGGATGTAGAGGTTATGGAGATTGAAAGTGAACTGGTCGTAAACAATCGTCACGGCGATGTAAAAGTTGTTGAAAACGGTGAAAAAGTCGAAGTGGAAAACCATTTTGGGGATGTAATCCTTGGGGCTTTAAGCGGGGAAGTGAGCATTAACAATCGCCATGGGGACGTTACCTTGGAAAATGAAGAAGAAATTCTAAGGGATATTAGCATAGAAAATGAATTCGGCTCCGTTCATTTGCAGCTTTCCCGGGATCAGTCGGGAGCCTTTGATTTGCACACCCGGTTTGGGGAGATTAAACAAAATCTTGACTCGGTGGACGACGGGTTTGAAGAAGAACAGGGATCAAATGAGGTGACTTTTCAGGGAACGCTAAGAGAAGGAGTGGCCGTGATATTTGTAAATAATCGTCATGGTGATATAACCATAGACCTGAAACAATAAAGAGACCAACCAAAGAAGAATAAGGGATCCCTAGGGTTAGACTTGAAACTCGGACTTTAGGGGTCTTTTTGTCTTTCGCAATTTCTCCCGGAGGGAAGGATATCTTCGGTTTTTTTCTTATGTTATAATGAAAGTTACTACAAAAAGATGGTGATAAAATGGATATTAACAATTATTTGAAAAGCAAATTCTCCATTGTCTGCAACTCCCAGCAACAACAGGCGATGGAGCACGTAAAGGGTCCCTCTATAGTGCTGGCCGTAGCAGGATCGGGTAAAACAACTACCTTGGTTTCCAGGACCGCAAATTTAATACTGAACCATGGTATCCATCCCGAAGAAATTTATACCATGACCTTTTCCAAGGCTTCGGCCCGGGATATGGAGCAACGCTTTGAAGAGTTATTTGGAGGAGAAGTTAAAGGCCGGCCCAATTTTTCTACGATTCATAGCTTTGCCTTTCGGATTGTCAAGTTTGTGTTTCAGCAAAAAAAACGCCGGCTTTCCATTCTGGAAGAGGAGAGCAAAAATCCTAAGGAAAAGAGCAAAACCGCTGTGCTGGGAGCCCTTTTTCAAAAGCATAACGGAGAGTATCCCACGGAGGAAAAAATTGAAAATCTGGTGACGAAATTGAGTTTCGTAAAAAACCGGATGATTCCCTATGATCAATTGAAAACCCATGAAACCGTTGAGGATATTTTGAATTTCGAAAAAATATATAAAGATTATGAAATTTACAAAAAACAGCGGGACGTAATCGATTACGACGATATGCTGATACTGGCCCTGAAAATTCTGCAAAATAGCATGGATCTTCTTCATCGTTGTCGAAGAATTTATCCTTTTATTCAGGTGGATGAATTTCAAGATACCAGTCCCTTGCAGTTTGAGATTATTAAAACCCTGGCCTTTCCCGATAACAATTTGTTTGTGGTGGGGGATGATGATCAGGGGATTTACTCCTGGCGGGGTACGGATCCGAAAATCATGTTGGATTTTCCGAAAATTTATAAAAATTCCAAGGTTTATTTTATGGAAGAAAACTTTCGTAGCACCCCGGAACTGGTGGACCTGGCCAATAGTCTGATTGTAAAAAACAAGGACCGCTACCGAAAAAAAAGCTTTACAAAGAACCCTTCGGATCCGGGAATTACCAAAAGAGTGTACCGGGATGAAAAGGATCAGCTTCAGGGAATTCTTCAGGAATTGAAAGGGGAGGAGGATCTGCAAAAGGTAGCCATTCTTTTTCGAAATAATGTTTCGGCAATTCCCTTGATTAAGGCATTACATAAAGAGGCCCTGCCCTTTTATATTCGGGATTACCGGAATAAATTTTTTAACCATTGGGTGATTCAGGATTTAAAAGCCTATATGGCGGTGGCTATGGATCCTGGAGACCTTACGGCTTTTAATCGGATTTATTATAAAAATGAGGCCTATCTTTCGAAAAAACTGATGTTTTATACGGAAGAAATTCTGCGAAAGCGATCCAATCTTACAAATATTTTCGAGGCGATGCTTACTTATCCCGGGTTGAAGCGTTATCAGGGACAGCGGATTGAAAAAATACAGCGGGGATTTGAATCTCTACGGAAGAAAAAAGGGGAAGCGATCATCAGCTTTATTGAACAGGAGCTGGGATACGGTGATTTTTTAGACCGAAAATCCGACCACAGCGGAGCTTCCATGGAAAACGGAAAGGGAATTTTGGATACCGTAAGAGCTCTTACAGAAGACTTGGATAATATCCAGGGCTTTGACGATGCCATGGAAGAATTCAAAGGAATTTTGGAAGAAGGAAAAAAGAACGGTGGTAAAGGGGTTACCCTGACTACGGTTCACTCGGCTAAGGGATTGGAATTTCAGAAAGTTTATGTTATGGACCTAATGGATGAGATCTTTCCCAGTGGGGGAAGTTTGAAAAAATCCAAGGAACTTGGGGAGGAATCCTCCTTAGAGGAGGAACGACGGTTGTTTTATGTGGCTCTTACCCGGGCCAAATCCCGGCTTTTGCTGCTGACCATGGAAAAACGTTACGGAGAGAGGGTGCAACCCTCCTGTTTTTTAGAGGAGATCAAAGGAAACTTGAAAAGTCGCAGCTGGAAAAAGCAGTGGAAGGACCGGCTATTTCAAAAGGATCAAAATAAATCCGGCAAGGATAAAGAGAAAGCCCTTCCAACCTTGGATCGGGAGATTTATCATGAAAAATTCGGCAAGGGCAGGATCATAAAAATCCTCGATGAAGACCGGATTACCGTGGATTTTCAAGAAGTGGGGGAGAAAGTCCTGCATCTTCAGTATTTAATGGA
>SLKF01000037.1 GCA_007134725.1 Clostridiales bacterium
AAAAATATTGAAATCGACAATCAGCTATTGAAAAAAGTTATCAAATATGTTTGTATTAATAAAAGAAAACAATTTGTTCCCGATGAGGTAAACTTAAGTATCGATTTTAATCCCTATAGTATTATTTAGGGGTAAAGGAGTTGCCCTAATGGGATATATGAACACAGGAGGAGATGAAAGTGGCAATCAGAATCATTCGAACAGACGAAGATCCCATACTTCGTAAAAAAGCTAAAAAGGTGGAAAAAATAGACGATCGGGTAAAAGTTTTGTTGGAGGATATGAAAGAAACCATGTATGCTGCGGATGGAGTTGGTCTTGCAGCTCCACAGGTAGGGGTTCTGAAACGAATCATACTGGTGGACGTGGGGGAAGGCCTACTGGAGATGATCAACCCTGAAATTGTAGAGAGTTGCGGAGAAGAAATTGATGAGGAAGGTTGCCTCAGTTTACCCGGTGTAAACGGAGATGTCTGCCGTCCTGAAGCGGTCACCGTGAAGGGACTGAATCCTCAGGGACAGGAAATCGTAATTGAAGCAAAAAACTTATTTGCAAGGGCCCTGTGCCATGAAATTGATCATTTAAACGGCGTGCTCTTTACAGACCGGATAATCAAGTAACAACCAGCCAATTAAGGAACCAATTTACCAACCAACGAAAAACCAACCAACTGAAAAGAAGGTGAAAATATGAAGGTTATTTTTATGGGGACCCCGGATTTTGCGGTCCCCTGTCTTAAAGGTTTAATTAAGGATAAAAATCACGAAGTAGTGGGGGTCTTCACCCAGCCCGACCGACGAAAGGGCAGAGGGAAAAAAATGCAGGGCACTCCGGTAAAGATGGTAGCCGAGGAGGAAAATATCCCGGTGTATCAACCGGAAAAACTCAATACTTCCGAAAACTATGAAATGCTAAAAAGTATCAATGCCGATGCATATGTGGTGGTGGCCTATGGGCAAATACTCTCAAAAGAAATTCTTGAACTCCCCTCCTTTGGGGCGATCAATGTTCATGCCTCCCTGCTTCCCAAGTATCGAGGAGCGGCGCCGATTCACTGGGCGATTATTAATGGAGAAGATACAACCGGCATTACTACCATGCAGATGGACGAAGGCTTGGATACGGGAGATATGCTACTGCAAGAAAGTATCCCAATTGGAGACTTGGATACCACTGGGGATCTTCATGACCGCTTAGCCCTCCTGGGGGAAAAACTTTTGGTTGAAACCCTAGAGGGACTGGAAAAACAAGCCATCATCCCTAGCCCCCAACCCAAAGGGGAAGACAGCTACGCTCCGAAAATTACAAAAGCTTTAGCAGAAATTGATTGGAAGTCTTCTGCAAAAGATATTCATAATTTAATTCGGGGACTTCATCCCTTTCCCGGGGCTCAGACCCGTTATCGGGGAAAGCCTTTGAAGATCCATCGTGCCCGATGGATTAAAGATGACAATTTACAGGATGCCGGAACCATCGTGGGCGTTTCCAAAGAAGGAATTTTTGTGGCCGCAGGGAAAGGTCAAATTCAAATTACCGAGCTGCAGCTTAGCGGCAAAAAGAGAATGCCCGTATGGGAATTTTTAGCGGGAAATAACCTGGATGTAAATTTGAAACTGGGTGCAGAAGATGAATAGTGTAAAAAGACTTTTGACCCTGCTTTTAGTGATGGTTCTCATCGGACTTTTTATTCTCGTAGGAGGATGGGCCTTATCCCAGGGGGCATCCACCTTCCTGTTAGGGATCATCAACTATGGCTTGCTGATGGGAGCCATGGCCTTTTTTTCGTTAACTTTTTTACTGATTTATGCTATAATAATGCTTAGAGTTGAAAAGATAATACCAAAACCCTTGAAAAATGGGGTTACCGTTTCGATTCGACTGCTTTATCCCATTATTGTAGGAATCGGAAAACCCTTAGGTTATGATAAAAAAACCATACGAAATGCTTATGCCCAACTGAATAATCATTTGATTCTCAGTAACGAGTATCACTTTAATGGGGAAGAGATTATGATCCTTACTCCCCATTGTCTTCAAAAATCCACCTGCGACCTTCGGGTTACCCAAAATCCGGATTTATGCAAACGCTGTGGACAGTGTAACGTGGATGATCTCGTAGGACTCAAGGAGAAGTATGGCGTACAACTGGCCATTGCCACCGGTGGAACCCTGGCAAGACGAAAGATTATGGAGTCAAAGCCGAAGGCGATTATTGCGGTGGCCTGCGAAAGAGACTTGATCTCGGGACTGCAGGATGTCAAAGATCTTCCGGTTTTAGCCATTGTGAATCGAAGGCCCGAAGGCCCTTGTGTGAATACGGAAATGGATATTGAACAAGTGGAAAAGGGAATCCGCCATTTCTTAAAGGAGTGATTTAAATGCCAATGCCATTTATGATGATGAATACACAGTCGTTGATGCTGATGATACCGGCAATTCTTTTTACCCTGTATGCCCAAAGCAAAGTAAAGTCTACGTTTAAAAAATATTTACAGGTACGGACCCTAAAAGGATTTACGGGATTTCAGGTTGCCAGAGGAATCCTTGACCGAAACGGAATGCATGATGTGAATGTGGAGATGAGTCAAGGGAGTTTAAGTGACCACTACGATCCCAGAAGTAAAGTTGTACGTCTGTCACCGGATGTTTATCAGCGAAGTTCGGTGGCTTCCGTATCCGTGGCTGCCCATGAAGTAGGCCACGCATTACAACATGCCGGTGGCTATTTACCACTAACCATTCGAAACAATTTTGTTTTACCCATTGCCAATTTCGGATCCAAGACCGCCTGGATCTTTATTTTAGGAGGATTTCTCTTCAGAGGGGAAATCATGGGAGTGGACATGCTGGATCTTGGAATTTTATTATTCGCCGCTGCGGTGGTGTTTCAGATTGTAACCCTGCCGGTGGAGTTTAATGCCAGTACCCGGGCCGTGGCCTTGCTGGAAGGCAATGGTTATCTGGAAGCCTCGGAAATGCCCCATTCGAAAAAAGTATTGAATGCGGCGGCACTGACTTATGTAGCTTCCATGGCAGCTGCGGTGTTGCAATTAGCTCGGCTGATTATGTTGAGAAATAGACGATAATGACAAAAGGCGCTGAAGTCGCCTTTTTTCTTTAATTAAAAAGGAGCATAGGTATGAATCCAAGAAAAGGAGCTTATCGGGTCCTGGGTAAAGTGCTTTACAAAGAGACCTATTCTAATATTGCGTTAAATGAAGAGATCCAAAAGGGGAGTTATGAGGATAAGGACTTAAGCCTCCTTACGGAGCTGGTATATGGCACCATTGAAAAACTCCTGACCTTAAACTTCGGGATCGATCACTTCTCGAAGATGAAAACAAAAAAGATGGATGATGCCACCCGTTTAATCCTTCAGATGGGCGCCTACCAAATTTTATTTTTAGACCGTATCCCGGACTTTGCCATTGCCAATGAAGCAGGAAAGCTTGCAAATGTTTATGCCAAAAGATCCAAGGGTTTCATTAACGGGGTACTTCGAAATATGATGCGTCGGAAGGAAGAAATTCCATGGCCGAAAAAGGAAGAGGATTTCTCCCGATATCTGTCGGTAAATTATTCCTACCCCGTCTGGTTGGTGGAAGAGTTGCTGGAGTATTATTCAAAAGAGTTTACGGAGGCTTTTTTAAAGGCTTCCGCAGAAAATCCCCCATTGTACTTTCGGCTAAATACCCTGAAGGCCCAAAAAGAAAAAGTAATGGACATTATGAAGAATCAAGGGCTGGAGGTTGAGACAACGGATCTTGTTTTTGAGGCGATCAAGGTAAAGGGACTGAAAAACATTTCCGA
>SLKF01000009.1 GCA_007134725.1 Clostridiales bacterium
ACATCCGGAAAACACAAGACTGAAACAAAGGGCGATTGTGATATAAATCAACTTCCTAAGATGGATGTTCATAAGTAAATAGCCTCCTTCACAGTTTTAAAATGGGAAAAAACTTCAGTCAGATTGATCAATTTATGAATAGGCTGAAAATGTAAATTCCCCTTATTTTAATCTTAAAGAAAAGTTGCAGGCAAGGTAACCGTCGGAGGATGGGCTCTAAATCATACTGAAGGCCCTTCGTTTCTAAGCCTTAGGGAGGAGGGATTCCTCAAAGGGATGTTTACAGATAAGTTTTTTTGGTATAGGTAATAAAAGAATCAGTAATTGAAGGAGGATAAAACATGAATAATAACCGCATGAAAAAAGTGCTAAAATCAATGAAAGAGGAAAATATAGAGCAACTGATAATATCCGATGGGGCGTCGATTTACTATCTGACGGATTTATGGATCCATTCCCAGGAAAGGATGCTGGTCTTAATGTTGTGTTTGGAAAAAGAACCGATGCTGTTTGTCAATGAACTTTTCCCCATTCCGGAGTGTCAGGAATTTACGACGATACGGTATAATGATACCGATGATCCGATCCGTATTTTAGAAAAGCACATAACAGAAGGAAAGAGGATCGGGATTGATAAAAACTGGCCCGCCCGTTTTTTGATAGGGCTGCTGAAAGCCTCTCCGGGGTTGAAAGTCGAAAACGGGTCTTATATTGTGGATCGGATTCGAATGATCAAAGAGCCGGAAGAGATTGAGAAGATGAAAGTCGCTTCCAAGATTAATGACGAAGCGATGAAAAAACTCTTTGAAGAGATTTCAGAAGATTATACGGAAAAACAAATGACGAAACGTTTGGGAGAGATATATGAAGAACTGGGAGCCGACGGATTTTCCTTTGAACCGATTGTCGCTTACGGGAAAAACGGAGCGAATCCTCATCACACTCCGGGAAATGATCAGCTAAAAGAAGGGGATAGTGTACTCATTGATATTGGTTGCCACAAAGATTCCTACGCTTCGGATATGACAAGGACCGTATTCTATAAAAGGATGTCCAAAGAACAGGAAAAAATTTACCGAATTGTTCAGGAAGCGAATCTTGCCGGGATCAAAGCTATTCAGATCGGTGCAAAATTTTCAGATGTCGATCAGGCCGTTCGGGATTATATTGAAAAAAAGGGCTGCGGAGAATACTTCACCCATCGAACGGGGCACTCTATAGGAATTGAGGTTCATGAGTATGGAGACGTATCGGCTTCAAATGAAGAAATTATACAAGGGGGAATGATTTTTTCCATTGAACCGGGAATATATCTGTCGGATAACTTTGGGGTGCGAATTGAGGATTTGGTCCTGGTTACGGATAAGGGAGCGAAGGTGCTAAACCATGTACCTAAGGAACCTTTAGTTGTAGGCTGATGAGTAAAACAGGAAAACATTCTCATAATTATTCTAGCAAGGAGGCATAGGATGAGACTTAAAGGTGTGGGCTTAATTATGCTGGCCGCTTTATGTTGGGGGATAAGCGGAGGAATTGCCAGTATATTAATCAACAAAGGTTGGGATCCATTTGTGATTTCCTTTTACCGAGGAGCTATTGCTCTGATATGCTTTATCTTCTGGTTTCTTCTACGCCCTAGGCTAAATTGGATCACTTCGATTCGGTTTCACACATGGTCACTGCTGGCTGGGCTTGGGGTTGCTGGAAACTTCACGTTTTACTATTTAAGCATGGAAGCTGCAAGCGTTGCGGTTGCCGTAACCCTAATGTATACGGCCCCGGTATTTGTGCTGTTAATATCTTTTTTATTAGGAAAAGAACGTTCTACATGGTTTAAATGGGGATGCATTACTGCTGTACTGATAGGAATAATCCTGCTCACCGGGGCCTACAACACCGAAGCAATTTCAACCGGTTTTCTTGGCACAGCGTCGGGGATCGGGTCGGGACTTTCTTATGTGTTGTTTATATTCGGCTTTAAAAATGCGTCTTCTATCGGAAAGACTCAGACCGCCTTAACCGGTGCCTTCTTATCCTTTAGTCTCATTCTCTTTGTTTTTATGGACAAGAAAGAAGCTGCTGGAGTGTTGACTTCAGGGGATATGCCTTGGTTTCTGTTATTAGGGATCCTGGGGGCCGGGATTTCCTTTATTTTTTATTTTAACGGCATTCGACAAACCGCGCCCACAACCGCTTCTATGGCGGCTATGATCGAACCGGTGACGGCTTCCTTATTTGGGGTTTTGATTATCGGAAACTATTTGACGGTCATTCAACTATTGGGGATGGTGTTGATTCTGGTTACAGTTACCCTATTCAGTGTGAAACAGGCAACCGAAAAAGCGAAAAATAATTGGCCCCATTAGTGAACTGGAAAGAAATTTTTCGTAGTATATGGTAAAATAAGATTCAAAATGGATTAATTAGTGGGGGCAGTTATAAATGTTATTAAAATTGAAAGCCCTAGGTGTATCTAAAGCAAGAAAATACCTGGGAATTCCAAAAGTACTTTATAAAAAATTTATGGATATAAGCAATAAAGAAGCGATCTATGAAAGTGTGATAATCGGACTGACGGTGCTGGTGTTAAGTCTTTCTGCATTGGACCTTTTTTTAGACACAAGTGTTGTCTATACTTCCTTTGTGGAGATCTTTGACCTATTGGTCTGCGGGGTATTTGCGGTGGATTTATGGAGGCGTTACCGAATAGAAAAAAAAGAACTATCAACTTTTGCATTTATCAAAAAGCATGGAATCGAAATTTTTGCAATCATTCCCCTGGATGTTGCTTTCAGAGCATTCCGACTGGTTCGAATTCTTCGCTTTGCTAGGCTTGGACGATTATCAAAGCTTGGACGGGCAGGAAATTTGGCTTTGAAGTTTCTCAATAAATTTGCAAATCCCAGCTATCTTCGATACAAACGGTTTAAGAGTTTGATCCAGACAAAGGGAATGAAAGATGAATCAAAAGAATGAAAGATGGCTCAAGAGAGCCATCTTTTTTTTGATGTTTTATTAAATATGAAACAATAATATTGAAAGTAAGATCAAGTTAAGGTGTTTAAATAAGAGGACATTGGTGACAAGTTATCCCTTGGGGTAATTGGTAAACCAGGGGACCGGCTCCCTGATGACGGGTCTAAAAGGATATTTTCGATTGAAATCTTTAAGGATTTGACGCATTACCTGGGGAGAGTCCCCCATGTTATTGACAGCATCCTGATCCAGGTCGTTACTGAAGGGGCAACTGGCCACACAGATGCCGCAGTCCGTGCCAAGCATTCGCCAGCGCTGATAGCAGGCGGTATCGGAAATTTTCCATCTCACCTCGCCATCGATTTTCTGTTGCTCCCCTTTAGGGATTGCTTTTCCCGGGCAGGACTGGGCGCAGCGGTTGCATAAGCCACAGAATTCCGGGATGCCAAAAGGTGTTTTTGCATCCGGTAAAAGCGGCAGGTCCGTAGTGACTACACCTAAGCGTACTCTGGGACCGTAGTTCTTGGTAATCAACAGTCCGTGGCGGCCGATTTCTCCGAGTCCTCCATCTTCGGCGACCAAGGGGGCGATTACTAAGTAATTTCCGTCCATATGATTCCTCGCCCGGTAGCCCAGGGAGCGGATATAATAGGAGAGTACCATACCGATGACGGCGGCGTCCACATAGCCTTTGACCGCTCCTAAGGCTTCTGGAACATCCGGAGCGCGGAAAATCATGTCCGGATCCATCTCCACAGCAAAAACTAAACCATAGGGATGGTCACAGTCCACCGTCTCGCCGTAATTTTCT
>SLKF01000174.1 GCA_007134725.1 Clostridiales bacterium
AGATATTATGCGTTATGCGGTGACTCAATCCAATGAAGGTTATGGGTGGCAGGCAGCCATTCGGGAAGATAATAAAGGGATTCCCGTATCAGGAAAAACCGGAACTTCTCAAATCCAGCGGGATGCCTGGTTTGTAGGTTATACTCCCTACCTGTCCGCAGCCACATGGATCGGTTTTGACCTGCAGGAAAGCTTAGGGACCAGCAGTGTGATCTCAGCCGAGCTTTGGTCAAAGATCATGGGACGAATCCATGACGAGATGGAATATGAGAACAAAGATTTTGAACGACCGGATAATATTATTGAAGTGGAAGTCTGCGCCACCTCGGGAATGCTGCCTACAGAGTTATGCGAGCAGGATCCCAGAGGATCTCAAGTGGTTACAGAACTGTTCATTCGTGGCACAGAACCCACAGAGGAATGCAATGTTCATCAATTAATACGGATCCATGAGCCCACCGATACCATTGCAACCGATGAAACCCCTTCCGATGAAGTGGTGGAAAGATTGTACATTGTGGCACCGGAGCCGTATGATCCTGAGGACCACGACGGTCTTCGACCAAGAGATTATCAGTATCGACTGCCGGCGGATTTTGAGGAGCGGGAAATCTTTGATCCCGAGATTCACGGAAGCGGATCGGTCAGCGTACGCTATATGGAAGTGGATGAAGCGGGAGAGATTATCGGAACCCTTAGGGATTCGGATACCGCCGCCGAGGGAAGAGTCGGTACCAGCTACAACACACGGGAGCGGTCCTTTGAAGGCTACGAATTTGTCGGTATCGACCCCTCAGGAGCCCCAGCGGAAGGCACCATTAAGAGCAGCACCCAGAGGGTAACTTATCTATATAGGGCGATCCCTGAACCTGAACCGGAGCCAGAAGAGGATGACGATGATGATGACGATGATGACGACGACGATGATGACGACGACGATGACGATGATTAAAGAAGGAACTGATTGACAGAGGAGGACAGGGGGACGGAGTAATTGTCCTCTCTGCCTCTTTTTTTATGTTTTTGGAATCGCATTGTCTTTACGCCCTTATCCAATAGGGCAACATTCCTGAAACACTAATCAGGAGAGGTTCAAGTTCATATTCAGTGGGAAATTGCAGTAGGCAGTAGAAGGACTGTGGATAACTTTTCTGCTTTAATCATCAAAAAGCCTTATCTTATGCACATTTCCTACACATATACACAGTGTAGCGAAGGCACTTTGGGAAAGACCTCCGTAATTTTCACCGAAAGAAAGCAAGTCTTGTAGAAAAAGCAAAAACTAATCAATAAATTATTGAAGAGTAAAAAACGGGGTATAAATAGAGAGATTCCAGGAAAAAAGTAGAGAAATTCATGTTAAAATGATAGGAAATCCCAAGTATTGTAGGGAATGGATAAGAATCTTTAAGGAGTGGTTTTTATGAAAAAAATCAGAGAGATTTTAAGGATCGGACTGGTTTTCCTTGTGATAATGGCAATGGGCTTTGTTTCTGTGGCATCGGCCTATCCCCTTCAGGAGGAACTTAAAGCCCAGTATGAAAAACGGGGAGGCACTTTTCTAGAGTTTACCTATTACAATCATGTTTTTTTCGAAGCCTTAAGTAACCGAATACCCGGTGATGATGTCAAATACGATTTTCAGGAAGTCGGTCATTTATTAGATCCTGTGAACTTTTATCCGGCATCGTGGATACATAACCTAATCAATCAAGGCGTTGTAGAACCCCAAGAGGAACCGATAGTCCTTCGAGAAGGACCGGCAGAGGGATACCCGATCAGCGCTACCTTAGAATACACCCTGGAAGATCCCCAAAAGGTTACTATAACAGATGAAATCAACGACTACCTGTTCCTTTGGACCGAGTCTATGGAAGGGTGGGTAAAAAAACCCCAAGTTCAGCGAAAGGGGATCATGGAGGAGCTTTCTAAAGATTTAGTGATAATCACCAACAAACAAGTCAATTTTCGACAAGGTCCTTCCAGTGCAGAGCTGTTAATCGGTCAAGTAGGGGAAGGGGAAGTATACCCTGTACTTGAAAGACAAGATGACTGGGTGAAAATTCGAAAGAATGATCAAATCGGCTGGGTGTTTAAAGCTTATACCCAAGGGGTGGAAGGATTGATTCCGGAAGAAATGTATCAGTTTTTGCAACTGAACCCGGGAGTTCCCTCGGGAATTATGGAAGAGGAGATCAATCAGTTATTTCGCCAATTACTGGGAGAACAAGAATTTAGCGAAGAGATCGGCAGGGCTTTTTTAACGGCGGGAGAGGTGACCGAACTGAATGAGGTGTATCTAATAGCCCTGGCCCTGGAAAACTACAGTGAACGAACCGCAATGTTTTATGCAGGCTTGGATGTGGAATGGGTTAGAGGGTCTTCTGTAGAACCGAAGAGGGTATATAATTTTTTCGGAATAGAAGCCCCGGAGCAAGAATCGGAAAACCCTTTCGGGGAAACGGCCTACAGCAAAGGTTGGTTTAGTCCGGAAGAAGCTATTGTGGAGGGTGCCCAATGGATTTTGAAGAATCATATCCAAGGAAGGAATCCATGGGAGGAAGAAAGAGATGGAAACCTCCAGACATTGCATAAAATGGTCGTGGGCTCCTTTTTGGATGAAGTGGAGCATTCAATCCTCCAAGGGGAAACCCCGGAAAATTCAGAAGATCCAGCTCTGGAGCTAGTACAATCTATTGAAGAAGCGCTTCAGGAACACCGGAAAATCCGGAGCCGGATTAAGTGGATATACGATGAGTTTGATTTGGAGAATCAACGATTTACTATCCCGGTATTTGATAAACAATGGTACTGGCCGGTTCCCGGCTATCAACGATTATCCTCGGATTTCGGTTATCGAAAGGATCCCTTTGAGGGAGATATCCGCTTTCATCGAGCCATCGATATCCCCGCACCTAGGGGAACCCCCGTGGTGGCGGTGAAATCCGGTGTGGTGACGAAAAACTACCGGGGAGAAAGCTACGGAAATTGGATTGAAATCGATCACGGGGAAGGCATCACCACCCGCTATGCCCATAACGCAGAGAATCTGGTAACCGTTGGGAGTTTTGTGGAAAAAGGAGATCTTATTGCCCGGATCGGCAGTACCGGACGATCCACAGGACCGCATCTGCACTTCGAACTTCGAGAAAACAACCGGGCACTGGATCCGAAACCATGGCTTACAGAAAATCATTAAAGAGTGAGGAATTGTATGCATAAAAAGGACCAATAGGACAGAGAAGACAGAGAGGACAATTACTCCGTCCCTCTGTCCTTCCTCTGTCATTGAAGTTTCAAAAGCTTCATGGTATACTTCAGGGTGTTGAAGAACGATAGAAATTCCGGGAGAGGAAAATGAGATATGAAGAAAAAGAAAATATGGCTGTTTATAGGAATTGTCCTAGGTATGATGCTGTTGTTTTCAGGATGCAATATAAACTCCGAAGAGAATGGTGAGGAAAACGGAGAAGTTGGGGAGACCGATCCCGATGAAATAGAAAACGGGGAATCCGATCCCCATGCTGAGAATGGAGAGCCCGAGGATGATCCGGAAGAACCGAAAACCTTAGCGGAGGAACTTGGAATCGAAGAAATCAGTGAAACCATGCATGCCAAAGTGGATATTGCCTATCGGAAAGACCCAACCCATGAAGGGGAAAGAGTGGGAAACATTCGTAAATTTGATGAGGTCAAGGCCACGGGACTTGTTGCCAATGGATGGGTTCGTATTGAAATAGAAAGAGAAA
>SLKF01000204.1 GCA_007134725.1 Clostridiales bacterium
AAGTAAGATGGACTTTATTCATGGGATTCTCACATCCTTATTGTTTTTTAGCAAACAGTATGTTATAAAGAATTCTATAGCAATTCACATCAAACTTCAATACCATTCAATATCATTCAACACCCATAGCAGAATATCCATTTTCTGCTAAAAATTTATTGTTTAAACTTATTATAGAGGAGCGTTAACCATGATTCAAGTGATCCTGAAGGGACATAAAAATATTTACGATACAAGGGAGTTAACAAAACTCTTTGACTCGGAAGTTGAAATATCAGAAGATACGAGTCTGCTATCCGAGGAGAAAGACTTTGTGATCTCCCAATTAACAAAAGATATCCAGGGCAATTCCCGGGCCATGGTACAAGGAACGATCCATGGAAAAACCGCAGAGTATGAACTGCCGGTAAAACCTCCGGCGGAGGATATAAGTCCACGGGAAAAGGCCCTGGTCTTTGATAAAAATCAACGAGAAGCCCTCAGAAGCTGCTTGTTTATCGTACTGAGAGAGCTTACGGGGAAGAAACCGGCTTGGGGAATTTTTACGGGAATCCGACCGGTAAAGATCGTTCAAAATATGCTGGAAGCATCCATGAGCTATGAGGAGATTTTCCGGGTGTTGAGGGAAGAAAAATTTCTGGAAAAGGACAAAGCCCGGCTCTTAATTGACATTTCAAAGGAAGAGCGGGATTTAATCTATCCCTTGGAACAAAGAGCGATTAATATCTATATCAGCATTCCCTTTTGTCCCAGCCGGTGTTATTACTGCTCTTTTCCATCCAATGATCTTTATCGAAAGGAAGGGGAAGTAGAGCAGTATGTAGCTACGCTTTTAAAAGAACTTCGGGCATCGATCAAAATCATTAATCAGAAAAACATCAAAGTGAACACCCTGTATGTGGGAGGGGGCACGCCCAGTATCTTAAGCGTAAAACAGTTTGAAGACTTATTCAGCACACTACAGGAATTACAGGGGTATGCTACGCTAAAAGAAATTACAGTAGAGGCGGGACGGCCCGACACCTTTTCCATGGAAGTACTGCAGTGTCTTAAGGATCAAGGAGTGGGAAGGATCAGTCTGAATCCTCAAACCATGAATGAAGAGACCTTGGTTGCCATCGGCAGAAAACATAGCCCGGAACAGATTCATCAAGCCTACGATATGATACGAAAAGTAGGGTTTGAATCCGTCAATATGGACCTGATCATCGGCCTGCCCGGGGAGAATTCGGAGTCTTTGGACCATACTCTGAGGGAAATAGCAAAACTGCAGCCGGAAAATCTGACGGTGCATACCCTGGCCATTAAAACCAACTCTTATTTTAAAGATCACCAGGAACTCTTAACCTTGGGGGAAAAAGGGGTCCTTGAAATGCTTGATAAAGTGGACCTATTTACCAAGGAACATGATTACATTCCCTATTATATGTATCGACAAAAGAATATGCTGGGGAATTTTGAGAATGTGGGCTACAGCAAAAGGGGACAGGAATCCCTGTACAATATGAAAATCATGTCGGAAAAAGAGACGATTCTGGGATTCGGTGCAGGGGCCGTATCCAAGGTGGTAAACTTAACAACCGATGAGGTAAAGCGGGTGCCCAATATCAAAGGTCTGGGGCATTACATGGACCGTATTGAGGAAGCCTTGGAGAAGAAAGAGGAAATTTTAAAAAAATTCTAGGCGTAAAATAGCAAAAAACCTACAGATTCTTTCCCTGAATCTGTAGGTTTTTTGTTTCCATTTCAGTGGCTCTCCATTCCGCGGCCCTTTAAGGTTTTGGATTGAGGGAGGGTAAGAATCTCTTCCAGGACCCGTCCATCGGTGGAGGGAAGGTTCAAATCCTGGATTCTTGCCAGGGTAGGGGCAATATCGATGATACCCACCGAATCAAGCACCCCACCTTTTTTAAAAGAAGGCCCCATGGCTAAGAATAAGGAGGTGTAGTCCTCTTTATCCGGAGAATATCCATGGCAGGCAATCATGGTTTTTTTGTCGGGATTTTTTTCAATCAGCTCAATGGCAGGACCCTGCCAGTCATGGGTAAAGGCAAAACCTTTCCGGGCCTCTAGAATAAAAGAAGCCTCTCCTCCGGTGTGTAAGTGATCGAAATCCTTTTTGGTAAAGATCTGTTCGATGCCATAAGTGGGATCTTTTTGAAGTTCCAGGAGGTAATTGTATACCTGGGTTTCGAATTTTTGATCCCTGGGATCCTTAAGGTAAATATGGCACGAGCCTTCGCAGGAATTTGCCCATGTTTTCCAGTGCAGTAGACGGTTGTGCTCATTAAATGATAACCAGTTTTTTTGTAGGAATAAATGATTGATGTGAATACGATGGGTAATGTCTAAAAAGCCGTGGTCTCCAAAGGCGATAATATCGGTGTTTTCCAACTCTTTTTTTTCCGAAAGGAGAGAAAAAATTGCCCCCAGTCCTTGGTCTATTCGAACAAGGGCTTTACGGCTTTCCTCATGCATGGTTCCATAGTAGTGACGATGGGTATCAAGATCCGTTAGATGAACAAAGGTCAGATCCACATTTTTCCGGGATAATAAATCCAAAACACATTGGGTGGTAAAGTCGTCCAGTTCCGGATGATGGGTTCCTCGAAGAAGGTGGCGAAACTTTTTATAGACACGAAGTAAAAACAAGGGAGTGCCGTTGGAAAGGGACAACCATATCTGACTATTTTCTCCCTTGGGATCCCAAATTTCCGGTAGATTATAATTTTGAGGACCCTTTGCAGTTACCGGCCATAAAAATGTTGCGGTGGTTAATCCTTTTTCCCGGGCCAAATCTAATAGGTTGGCGCTTTGGATATAATCGTACTGCCAGTGCCAATCCGGCTTTAGTTCTCCCGGTGTCGGGATGAAATTGGAAATCACGCCGTGCTTGTTGGGATAAACACCGGTGATGACAGAAACATGGGTGGTGTAGGTGTGGCTGGGATAAACTCCTTTTAAATACTTACCGTAAGATCCCTTTTTAAAGAATCCGGAAAAGTTCGGGAGTTCTTTTATCATATCAAAATCCTTTGTGTTTAAGGCATCAATGGATAAAACCAGTAGTTTTCTTCTCTTCATGGGAGCACACCCCTTTTTGAGGTTTTTATATACATACCCGAAATATGCAGGGATCCTCGGAAAAAACCTTTGAAAAATTGATAAAGATGTTATAATAGGTAGTATCTTAGAGAGAAATTTGAAGGTATAAGCCCCTAAATATAGAAAGGAAGTTAATTATGTTTGATTATGTACTCCGAATTACCGTGATAGCATGGATCGGTAGCTTGATAGGATACATTTTAATCGTATTGAAAGAAAAGATTTATTTAAAAAACAATATGATTTATCTGGATTATAAAAATGTGGATCCGGAGCAGATTAAAGAAGTGGAAATTAAGCATTTTAAGCTTGGAACCCATGAATTGATGGCGGGGGATGAGATCAAGGTTAAACTAAAAAGTGCGAAATCCATAAAAGGAACGGTCTTAGGTTTGGCCAAGGATAAAAAAACCATTTTGCTGATGGGATCTAAGGGAATTAAAAATTTGGAAATTCGTGCCATAAAAGAGTTAAAAGTTGCTAGCAAATATGGGAAATTTTTCTAAATGATCACAAAAACCCGTCTTTTTATTACAAAAACCCGGTTTTTTCGAAAAAAAACCACTATTTTTTGAAAAATATTCAAAAACAAGCAGGAATTTTGAAATCAATGGAGAATAGAGTTAAATAAG
>SLKF01000227.1 GCA_007134725.1 Clostridiales bacterium
AGGCTTAAGGCACAATCTTTTATTCAGGAAAAACTCCCCAAAATCGGAACTAGGTCCTATGATTTTGGACAACGGGAGTTTTACGCCTCGAAGGATATGTATCAAATATTCGGTAGAACGCCTATGGAGTTTGAGGGAAAACTCGACAATGTATTGGATTTTCTTCATCCTGAAGATCAGAGTAGTTTTCATCAAGCCATGGAAGAGGCTCATCGAGGGACACCCCTGGATATTTTCTTTCGCATTATAACCAACAAAGGGGAAGAAAAAGATACTCATGCCCGGGCAGAAATGTTTTATCGAAAGGATCAGAGCCCTGATAAAATGATTGGTACGGTCCAAGATATGACTTACAGGCGGCATATGGAAAAAAGTTTACATACCTTACAAAAAAGCTTTCCAAAGAAAACGACATTAGATAAAAAGAAGTGTTACCGGGTGGATCTCATCCGGAAGAAGGTGGAGCTGGGGGAAGATATTCGAGAGATTTATGGTTTTGGTTCAACAGAAGTGGAACACAGTTGGGAGGAACACCTACAAAGGATTCATCCGAAGGACCGGATAAAAATTCAAGAAGTGGTAAAAAACTTAAGAAAAAACGAAGCCTATGAAATTCGGTACAGAGTAATCGGTGCCGCAGCTGATGAGTACCGACTTGTTCGAAGCAAAGGAAGCGGAGAGTTTCAAAAGAATAAATTAATTGCCTTAGTAGGGAATATTGAAGATCTTACGGATCTGTATATATTAGAAAAAAATATTGAAAAAACCTATCAGGAACTTCAACAGGCTCAACGGGCATTTCGTATGGGGGTATGGTCAATGGATTTAACGACTTACCGCCTATCCTGGTCCAAAGTTACCTTTGAAATTTACGGACTGGATCCTGAATCGGGAGAACCGAAATTTGAGGATTTTTTACAAATGATCCATTCTGAAGATCGAAAACTAGTCCATAAAGCGATTAATGAACCTCCGGCGAGCCAACCTTTTGACGTCGAATTTCGCATTCTCCCACCGAAGGGAAAAGAAAGACATGTTAAACATCTTGTAGAGATTCAATACCAGAACCAAATTCCGATCTTGATACGGGGTAACATTCAGGATATAACGGATCAAAAATCCTTAGAGAAGAAGGCCCAAAAAACACAAACCGAATTTGAAAACCTTCAAAACCGCTATCAAATACTATTGGATAATTCAGATGAAATTCTCGAAATTATTGATGAAAAAGGAATCGTAAAATACATTAATCCTGGAGTTGAGAAAATGATGGGCTTTACCCAAGAAGAAATTGTGGGGAAGTACATATGGGATTTTGTAGAAGGAACGGAAAAGGAGATACTCAAAAATTTAGTGCGGATGAGCCGGAATAATCCGAAAAAAATTCTTCGAGGAACGGTAAAAAGTGCTACGAAGGATCAACAGGAGATCTTTCTTGAGGTGAGCATAAACAATCATTTGAATGATCCGGAAGTCCGGGGGATAATTCTTAACTGGAAGGATACCACCATAAAGATGAATCTTCAAAAGAAAATCCAACACATTGCCAATTATGACGATGTAACAGGACTTCCAAATCGAGTATTTTTCAGACAAAAAATTGCAGAAGAACTTCACCGGGCCAGAAAAATTGAGGAAGGATTAGCCCTATTCATGATTGATGTGGATGAATTTAAGCAGATCAATAATGCACTGGGAACTGATGTGGGTGATCAGTTGATTCAAAAAGTCGGGCTGAAACTGCAACAGAGATTTTGTAAAGAACGTGGTTTTTTAGCAAGATATTACGGCGATAAGTTTGCCCTAGTGGTCCGGGATGTAAAGGGATCTATGGAAGGTCAAAAAGTGGCAGAGGAAATATTGGATTTGTTTATCCCCCTATTTTCTGTAGGCCAGTATGAACTGAACGTCAATGTCAGTATGGGATTCAGTACTTATCCGGAAGATGGAACAAATGAAGATGAGCTGATTAAAAACAGCAATACCGCTTTAACACGAGCCAAAGAAGATGGAAAAAACCGTTATCGAGCCTACTCAGCTAAACTGGACATTCTAAGCTTTAAGAACTTCTCCTTAAGAAACGACCTAGGGCGGGCGATTGAAAAGAAACAATTAAGAATTCATTTCCAGCCGATTATTAATCTTAATAACGGAAATATTTTATGTCTTGAGGCCTTAATTCGCTGGGAACATCCCGAGTGGGGGCTTGTATCTCCTAATGAATTTATTCCTATTGCTGAGAGTACCGGTTTTATTGTCCCTATGGGGCGTTGGGTGCTTGAGCAAGTATGCATTAATTATGGAAAGTGGATGGATAAAGGCTATCGTAAAATAAAAGTTTCTGTCAATTGTTCCGGCATTGAGTTTTTTCAGCGAAATTTTGTTAGTAATATACAAAAAACCATAGAAAAATTTGAATTGGATCCGAAGTTTTTAGTTCTTGAAATCACGGAATCCGTAGTGATTGAGCAGCGACAACAAACGGAAAAGGACCTTGCAACGTTACGAGCTATGGGAATTCAAATTGCCATTGATGATTTTGGTACAGGTTACTCTTCTTTGACATATTTAAACAAAATGGATGTGGATATATTAAAAATCGATCAGGAATTTCTTAAGATGGTTCCGAAAAATGAAAGCAGTAACAAAATTCTTGAGGCGGTTATTAATTTGGCAAAAGAGCTGAAGATAAAAATTGTGGCGGAGGGCATTGAAAATTGGGACCAACTGAAATTTCTTCGAAGATTGAATTGCACATCAGGTCAAGGATATTTGTACAGTAAACCTCTTCCTTTGGATAAAGTAGAACCCCTACTGGACAGAGGTTGGATTCGTCCAACAAAGGCTAATGAGTCCATAGTCAAGGTGAAAAAAGATCAAAGAAAGTATTTTCGGGTGAATTTCCCCCATGATCTCGAAGCAAACATGACCATACTGGAGATCAACGGAAAGAGAATCAAGGTAGGAAACACTAAATCCTTAATTAATAACTTGGGTACGGAGGGATTATGCTTTGTGACAAATATCAATCTTCCCATTAATAAAAATGTAATATTACAGTTTAACACGGAACTACTAGGGACACCTATTCAGGTGATCGGAACCCCGGTTTGGAAGGAAGAAGGGGACAGTGGCTTGGTAGAATACGGGCTGAAATTTACCTTTGAGGAAAAAGCTCGAATGGAACTTACGGGACTGTTGAATAAAGTTGAAATCCGTATGCGAAATGACTACGGTTTTAATGAAGGTCGTTTTACTTCAAAGTCTACGAATGTCTTTTTCCATCAACGTAAACCTGATAATCTGGAGGAAGAGTTAAAGAGAAATGAAGATGTTTAGCAATCAAAAGAAAAATCAAAAAAACCTCTCGGAATAGCAGATGCTAATAATGAAATGACCCCTAGAATTAGACTAAAAATCTAATTTTGAGGGTCACATCAATATCCGGAGGTTTTTATGTGGCTATAGAATTTTTCGAATATCTTTTAAGTTGGAGTTTTGATAATGTTCAATTTCCCTAGCAATAGCTATTACCTGGTCAGGATTTTCCACGAGATCAACCTCATCAATGTTAACCACTAATACCGGGGATTCTTTGTATTCCTTAAGCCATTTTTCATATCGATAATGAAGATTTAACCAATAATCCCGAGGAACGGCTTTTTCCATCTCCCGGCCCCGTTGGCTAATTCGATCGATAATGGTATCCACACTCCCGTCAAGATAAACCATCA
>SLKF01000125.1 GCA_007134725.1 Clostridiales bacterium
ACGGAGAACTGTTATACGACGGTCTTTGGTTCACGCCGCTGAAAGATTCCCTGGACGGTTTCGTGGATGTATGCCAGGAATCAGTTTCCGGAACCGTAAAGATAAAGCTTTATAAGGGAAATTGTAAAGCTCTGGGAAGTAAATCGGAAAACTCCTTGTACCGGGAAGATTTTGCAACTTTTGGTGCCGATGAGGTTTATAATCAAAAAGACGCAGAGGGTTTTATCAATCTTCATGCCCTGCCCTTAACCATACGGGGACTTAAAAATATGGAAAAGAAACAAATGAAAGAAACGAAAGAGCAGCAGGGGTCTTTCCTAGCCTTGTAAAGGGGAAAAATGTTTCCAAATACTACCGATCCTTTGTTATAGGATCGGTAGTATGGTTGATGGAGTATTGATTAAAATTAGAAGGAGATGAAACCCTAATGGCAAAGGAAAAGGAAAAAGCTCTGTGGAGCGGAAGATTTTCCAAGGCTCCCCATGAAATGATGAAAAAATTCGGCGAATCCATATCCGTGGACTGGTGTTTTTATAAAGAGGATATCCAGGGAAGCAAGGCCCACGGAAAAATGCTTCATAAAATCGGCATTCTATCCATGGAGGAGCTGGAAAAAATCCAGGGAGCCCTTGAGGAAATTGAAGAGGAAATTGAATCCGGTGACTTTGTTCCCAATATTGAACTGGAAGATGTGCATATGAATATTGAAAACCGCCTCATTAAAAAACTGGGGGATTTGGGTGCCAAAATTCATACGGGCAGATCTCGAAACGACCAGGTAGTTACGGACTATCGGCTGTATTTAAAAAAAGAAATAGGAATTCTGACAGACCTGCTGAAAAGCTGCATGGAAGTATTTTTAAATAGAGCAGAAAAGGATCTGGACGTCATTATTCCCGGATTTACCCATTTGATGCATGCCCAGCCCATTAGTCTGGGACATTACTGGATGGCTTATTTTTGGAAATTTCAAAGGGATTTGAAACGCTTGGAGGCAGCCTTGGAGTCGGTTGACATCAGCCCCCTTGGTGCGGGAGCCTTAGCCGGTTCCACCCTTCCCTTGGACCGGGAGTATACCCGGGAGCTCTTAGGATTTGGAGAAGTCAGCAAAAATAGTCTGGATACCGTGTCGGACCGGGATTTTATTTTGGATCTGCAGTACGCACTGTCCACGCTTTTTATTCATACCAGCGGACTCTCCGAGGATTTAATTATATGGAATACCCAGGAGTTTAATTATATCCAACTGCCCGACGAGTTTTGTACCGGCTCCAGTATGATGCCCAACAAGAAAAATCCCGATGCCTTAGAGCTTATTCGAGGGAAAACCGGAGGAGTGGTTACGGGTTTGTTTAATCTGATGATGAATTTAAAAGGTCTACCCTTAACCTATAACCGAGATTTACAGGAGGACAAAAAGTTTGTTCTGGAGAATATGGCTACGACGAAAACCGTGCTTGAGATCCTTCCCCAACTAATTGAAAAGATTGAAGTGAAGGAAGAAAATATTCAAAAGCATCTTACCAAAGGTTTTCTATTGGCCACAGACGTTGCGGAGTATCTGGTATTAAAAGGGGTTCCCTTTCGAAAAACCCATGAAATTGTAGGAAAGATCGTTCAATATGCAGAGCCTAAGGGTCTGGATTTTAAGGATTTAACCATGGAGCAGTGGAAGGGGTTTTCTTTGGCCTTTGATCCGGATATCTTAGAAATCCTGACCCCACAAAAAGCCGTAGCAAGAAGACAAACCCTGGGAGGTACGGGACAAACCCAGGTATTATCCCAAATAAAAGATGGATGGGAAATCATAAAGGAGGCCTAAGGGCCTTCTTTATTTTGAGATTTGTTAAGGATTATGATATAATTAATAGAAGCATAAAAGGGAGTAGCGATAGTGAAAACTATGAATAGAGTCAACATGCTGGCAGATAATGCCTGGTTCTATTCGCTTTGACCTTGTCCAAGGGGACAGGGTTAAAGGAGCGAGACTTTTACGCTTAGGAAACCAAAATTTGGTTGCTTAAGCCTAGAAGTCTCTTTTTTTGTGAAATAATAGTGTGAAATGATATAAAGTAAAACTTGGGAGGTGCTTATATGGGATGGGAGTTTATTCAAGCCTTAGCATTAATCAGTATGGCGGAAATGGGGGATAAAACCCAACTGTTGGCCATGGCCTTTGCCACAAAGCACTCCATAGGGAAAGTGTTGATGGGGGTTTTCCTCGGGTCCCTGCTAAATCATGGGATTGCAGTAATTCTTGGAACCTATCTTGCAGATTTCATCCCCCTGGATGCTCTGGCACTTATTGCCGCCCTGGCCTTTATTCTCTTCGGTCTTTGGTCTTTGAAAGGGGAAGAAGGAGATGAAGAGGAAGAAAAAACAAGTGTGAAAAACTTTGGACCGGTTCTTACGGTGGCGACAGCTTTTTTTATAGGGGAGATGGGAGATAAAACCCAGTTAGCCGTAATTACCCTGTCAAGCCAGGGGTCCTTTCCCTTATTGATTCTTATGGGCACGGTTTTAGGCATGGTCATCACCAGCGGAATCGGAGTATTGGTGGGAATGAAGCTGGGTAAGAAAATACCGGAAGCAGGACTGAAAATCGGATCGGCACTTATTTTTATGATATTCGGATATATGGGTCTATTGGATCAGGGAGGAAATCTTCCCTTTAGCCAGATCACTTTGGTAGTCTTGCCGATTATTCTTATTCTTAGTGTCATCTTTATGGGAAGAAAGTTGGTTGTTCAAAGCAGACTGCAAACTTCCAGCTTTAAAATCACTGCGGAAGAACTTCGTTTAAATACCCGGCGCATTCGCCATGCCTTGGAGTCGGCAAAGGATGAAAATCATAGTTGTCAGTACTGTGAAAATGGGGCCACCACCATCGAAGAATTACAGGAGTATTTGGAGAAGGCGGAAAAGGAAGAAGCTTATTTATTAAAAAGAGCGTTTCACGGACCCTTATGTTCCCTGGATGGTCAAGAAAAAGAAAAGTTAAAAGACTCCCTTCGAGAGACCATTTCCGTCTGTGAAGCCTGTAGTAAGCATCAACAGAACTGTATCGGAAACCAGACCCGACGGGTATTGGAATCCATGGTTTACGGAAAAGAATTTGATTTTGACGGAAATCGGGAAAAATACTGTGCAGCGGTTAAAGAAATAGACCCGGATTTTTAAGAAACCCGGGTTTTTAGATTCACGAAACTTTGTTATAATAGATCATTAGGAAGAATTAATGAAAATTTCGAAAAAATCACAAGCTGGAGGGAAAATAATGAAACGATTTGAACGGGAACGGGAAATTTTAAAATCCGGATTTACCGGGGATATGGAATCCGACCAAATGAAAGGGATGCCTCAACCACCCTTGGAGAAACCTTACGGAGAAAAAGATGAAATTATTGATTTACCCGAGGTAAGAGGAGATTTGGTGAAAAAGAAGGATATTTTTCAGTGCATCATGGATCGTAAAAGTCATCGAAAGTTTACGGAAGAAAGCCTTAGTTTAGAAGAACTTTCCTTTTTATTATACACCACCCAAGGGGTAAAAGATGTCCGGGGTAATGGATACGCCTCCATAAGACCGGTTCCCTCAGCGGGAGCGCGCCATCCCTTTGAAACCTATGTGGGGATTACCAATGTGGAGGGCCTGGAAAAAGGAATTTATCGTTATTCCGGCTTAAAGCATCAATTAATAAAAGTAAAAATCGAAGAG
>SLKF01000158.1 GCA_007134725.1 Clostridiales bacterium
AATAATATTAGTGGGATAAAAGTCATTGCGGCTATCTATGCCATAATAAACTTTTTCATAAGTCGTGTTGAGGTTTCTCATGCTCCATAAAAGTGGGTCATCCCCATTCAACAGAAGAATATCTCCATTTTTAAGACTGCTTGCAATTTCCATTTTAGCTTGTAAAATATTTTCTTTTGATTTCAGATTTTGAATATGAGCCGATCCGATGTTAGTAATTACCGCAATGTTTGGAGGGGCTATTTCTACCAATCGCTGAATCTCCCCCAAATCCGACATCCCCATTTCCAGTACTGCCATTTCATGGTTTTCTTGAAGATTCAGCAATGTTAACGGGAGCCCCACTTCATTATTAAAATTCCCTTTCGTTTTAAGAATCGAAAAATCTTCTGCTAGAATTTGACTGATCATATCCTTAGTAGTGGTTTTTCCTACACTTCCGGTAATCCCAATAATCTTGGGAAAGACCTGCTTTATTTTATATTTCCCTAGATTTTGCAATGCTTTCAAAGCATCTTCAACTTCTATTATGTTTACATCAGGATATGTTTTCAAAAGTTCTTCTATATTGGAAAGACTCCAGGATTTTTCTTTTAAGATTCCTGAAGCTTTTTTTTCAATCGCTTGGGTAATAAACTCGTGACCATCAAAATTCTCTCCGGTCAGTGGTACGTAAAAATCCTTCGGACGAATGGTTCTACTGTCTATGGAAAGATTTTTTATGAATGTATTTGGATCCCCTTGAATCAATGTACCCTTTGTGGCTTCTGCTATCTCTTTTACTGTTAAGTTCAAAATAATCCTCCTTTTACATTTCCTGCAAGTCGAAACTGCAAAATTCAAGTCTTTAGAAATTTACAATCAACTACATTATAGCAGATTTTACCTAGGGTTAGCCATGGATATTTAGTCTTTATTTCCTTTAGTAAACCCTCCTTGCTTACCCGGTGATTTCATGAAATAAATAAAATAGAAAACTATTCCCCATCACCACCTATGAGGAATAGTTTCTTTTACTGAAATTCCACAATTACAATCGTTTCTTTCTCAACCACCGTGCCCGGAGTGGGGTCATGATTTACAACGCGGCCTTCGCCTTGTACTTTAAGTTGTAGTCCCATGGCATTCAGTATCCTTTTTACTTCCTGTACACTCATCCCTTCAAGATCCGGCATGGTGAGTTCCGCATCTTGATCTCTGCTTTCAATATAGATACTAATTGTAGAGTTTATTTCTACTTTTTCTCCCGGTTTCGGACCAGTTTCTATAACGATTGCATCTTCCTCAACAAAAAGTTCATTGACCACTAAATATTCCAGTTCATTCTCCGCCAATATACTCTTTGCTTCTTTCAAGGTTTTAGTAAGGATATTAGGTACTTCAATTTTATCCTCTTCATCAATTTTTTCCAATTCTTCCTCCGTATATCTGGGTTCAATACCTAGGTATCGAAAAGTTTCTGCAAAAATTTCTCCCGCAATAGGGGCTGCCGTAGTATTCCCATACAGAGTTCCTCCCCTAGGTTCATCCACAATGGTAATTACTGCAATCTCCGGATCATCCATCGGTGCTGCTCCAACAAACGAACCGATAACCACCCCCGCAGGATAATGACCATCTACCAGCTTTTGCGCTGTACCTGTCTTCCCTCCCACAGCATATCCGGGAACATAGGCTCGGCTATTGCCAAGGCGCATGGCCTCTTCGGATATTTGACGGATTTTTTTGGAAGTGTCTGCAGAAATAACTTGGCGAACCTTACGAGGTTCCATCTGTTCTACGATATTGCCCTCCTCATCCAAAAGTTCTTTAACGATTTGAGGTTCCATTAAGACTCCATCATTCACCGCTGCTGCATAAGCGGTTAAAATTTGTAATGGTGTTGTATTAAAGGATTGACCAAAGGACATCGTAGCCAAATCCCGAGTGAAAACTTCCGGTCCTTTGGGTTGTACCTGGTTTAAACTAGGAATAATAGATCCTGTCTCACCAGGCAAATCAATTCCTGTTAAATCAAAAAAACCAAAACCTTCGATATACTCATAAAAAGCTTCTCCCCCCAAGTCCCGTAAAATTTCGACATAAACAGGATTATCAGAATTTCTATACGCTTCGGCGAAAGTTTGATGGCCAAAAGGATCATAATACCTCCAGCTACGAATAGGAGGGCCGCCCACATTGATATATCCGTCAGAATAATACTCCGAATCTAAATTTGCGGTGCCTTCTTCCAAGGCAGCTGCTGCAGTAACAACTTTAAAAGTAGACCCCGGTTCATAGGTGTCATTAATGATCGGATTGCGCCACATACTAAACCAATAATCCAACTGTTCCTCAGACGCCATGGTGGCGAGGGATTCTTCTTCCTTCTCATTCCAAGGTTCCCGGGGGTTGTTGGGATCATAGTCCGGTTTTGCAGCCATAGCTAGAATTTCTCCGGTTTTTACATTCATCACCACGGCCATAGCTCGATTGGGATTGTGCAGTTCCATAGCATTATCTAGAGCTTTTTCTGTAATGTGTTGGATAACCTCGTCAATGGTCAATACAATTCCTAGACCTTCCTCAGAGGGATGATATATTTCCGTAGATGAGGAGAGTTGTCTTCCGTCACGATCCACGGTTTTTATCCATCTCCCGGGGATCCCACTTAGATGTTTATCATATCTCAGCTCAATTCCAGCAACGCCATCATTGTCTGCATTGGTATGACCCAGTACATAGGATGCAAAATTGCCGTAAGGATAATGCCGCTTATGATCATCGGTTATCCATATTCCTCGAAGTTTTTTTTCTTGTATTTCTTTTCCAACAGACCGTTCGACCCAGCGTTTTAAGGTGATTACCCGGGCGGTTTCATTATTAAATCGATCCAGCAGCTCCCCTTCGTCAATTTCCAAAAGGGTTGCCAGGAATGTAGCGGTTTCTTCTTTGTTTCTGATTTCTCCCGGGCTGGCATATACTGCATGGGTGCTTGCACTTAACACAAGCTCTTTCCCATTGCGATCATAAATAGTTCCTCTACCGGGGGTGAGGGTAATATCACTGGTTTGCTGCTGTTTAGCCATCTGCTGGAACTCTTCTCCCCGAATTACTTGAAGCCATCCTAAGCGAAGAACAAGAGCAAACATGCAGACCGTCAGGGTTAAAAACATAATGATTAATCGAGTTCTGGTAGATTTTGTAAGCTTTTGATGTCGATCTTTCTTCATGACGAACCTCCTTAATACTATTAAAACAAGGCCTCTACCCTGGAGAACCATTGACGTAAATTCTCATTAGCTTTTTCCAAGAATCCTTGATTTGGAATTTCCCGGTTGTCTAACCTCTCTAAATGATTCGCAATTCGATTAACTTCATCAGAATCCACTTGTATATAATTAATTTCCCTAGTATCTGGATATATCATTTCTAATCTTTCAGTGGCTTCGAACTCCACACGATTAGATCGAGCCAAACTTTCAACTTCTATCCGTAGGGTCCGCTCATCGTTTTTCAAATCCATAATGGTGGCATTCAGTTGATGAATGTCATGTCGGGCTTCAGTAATCATTACATAGCGAAGCAATAATCCTAAGGAGATTACTGAGATCATCAAAATCATTGCGCAAAAAAACAATTTTTCCTGGCGATATTTCTTTTGCATTTCTTTATTCTGTTGTTGAAGTTTTTTACGTTTCTTATTTTTCTGAAGTTTTCTTTTATCGGATTTCAGGGGTTTACTGTTTACCTCTTCCGGATAATAAATTACTTCTCGTGCAACCTCCATGTCATTCACCTCACTTTTTATCGTTTTTCCATAATTCTCAGCTTCGCACTTCTAGATCTTGGATTATGCTCTAACTCTTCCTCGTTGGCAATAATCGGCTTCCGAGTGATGATTTTAATTTCTGAGCGTTTATCACAGGTACAAATAGGAAATTCTTTTGGACATATGCAGGATTTTGCCAGTTCTTTGTAGGTATTTTTCACAATTCGATCCTCCAAAGAATGAAAAGTAATAATTGCCAACCTTCCTTTGGTTTTTAAGTAGGGTAGTACAGATTTGATGGTGTTCTCGATAATTCCCAACTCGTTATTAACTTCAATTCTTATTGCTTGAAAAGTTCGTTTTGCCGGATGTGGCCCACTGTCCCGAGCTTTTTTTGGAATGGCATGTTTTATAATCCTTACTAATTCTTCACTCCGAGTAATTTCTTGATTTTTCCGCTCTTCTACAATAAAATTCGCAATTCTTTTTGCCCAGTTCTCCTCACCGTATTGCTTTATAATTCGATGAAGTTCTTCTTCACTATACTGATTTACTACAATTTTCGCAGTAAGTTCAGCACTGGTATCCATTCGCATATCCAATTCTGTATCTTGCATATAAGAAAATCCTCGTTCTATCGTATCCAATTGATGAGAGGATACCCCTAGATCCAATAGCATTCCGTCTATTTCATGTACTTCCAAATCTTCCAAAACCTCATGAATGTTTTTAAAGTTATTATGTACCAATTGTACATGTTTTTCGTAGGGTTGTAGTTTGATCTTTGCATTTTCCAAAGCCTGTTGATCCTGGTCGATACCAATGAGCATGCCTTTTCCTGTTAACTGCTTTACGATTTCTATGCTATGACCAGCTCCTCCTAAGGTACCGTCCACGTAAGTTCCATTTTCATTTATTTGAAGTCCTTCAATGCATTCCTTTAACAATACGGATTCATGTTTATAGTTCATAGTGATCTCCTTTTCTAATCTTATGTCGAATTTTCATTTCTTATACTTATGTATTCGCTGTTTTCCAATGAAAATCCTTCTTTTTTACAAAAAAAAATGAAAAAAATTAAAAAAACTGCCATTTTTGGCAGTCTTTTATGATTTTTGTGTTTCTTTCTTCACCAAAACCTGTCGAATCCCAATAGCTGCCAGAATTAAGGCCACGCTGATAAGCTGGGCAACCCGAAACTGCCCCAGCATTAAGCTGTCGGTTCGAAGTCCTTCAATAAATATTCGTCCCACAGAGTATAAGGCAAAATACAACAAAAACACTTCTCCCGTAACCTTCTTTTTCTTTGAATACACCAGCAAAAATATAAATACACCGATATTCCAAAGAGACTCATATAAAAAGGTGGGATGGACCATTTGTCCATTTACTTCAATCGCCCAAGGTAAATCTGTCGGTCCCCCATGGGCCTCCTGATTTACAAAGTTTCCCCAACGACCGATGGCCTGTCCTAGGATAATACTGGGTGCCACAATATCCGCCAGCTTCCAAAAGTTTATTTTTTTATATTTCGTAAAAAGATACCCTCCCAAAACACCTCCGATCAGTCCCCCGTGGATGGCTAACCCTCCGGAACGAAAGGCAAATACGTCCATAAGACTATGAATTTCCGGGTTGTAAGTGAAAATAAAGTAGTAGACCCTTGCCCCTATTATGGCAAGAGGAATAACAATAATAGACATATCCACTATGGTATCAGAGTGCAGTCCTGCCCGTTTAGCTCGAATGCTTGCCACTACAACACCAAGAATCATCCCCATAGAAATAATAATCCCATACCAGGCTACATCTACTCCAAAAATTGTAAAAGCTATTCGACTCATTATATCAACTCCTTTAATCCAATTCCATTCATAAACTTCATTATAGGCAAGACCTTAGGAAAAGTCAATTGTTTTGAAGTTTCAGTTGAAGGATTATCTGTTATAAGGTATAATCTTATAGGTTTAGATTTTAAACAATCAATAAGATTCATATTTCAGATAAATCCTAAGGATCTTAAATAATTTCATTGAAACGAGAGGAAGATTTTATGAAGCTAGGAATAGTTGGATTGCCCAACGTAGGAAAAAGCACATTATTTAATGCAGTAACAAAAGCCGGAGCCCAAGCGGCAAACTACCCTTTTTGCACCATCGACCCAAATATTGGTGTGGTTTCCGTACCGGACACCCGCTTACAGGTGCTCGAAGAAATGTATCATTCAAAATCTGTAGTTCCTACGGCTATAAATTTTTATGATATTGCCGGTCTTGTAAAAGGAGCTAGTAAAGGGGAAGGTTTAGGGAATAAGTTTTTATCTCATATACGGGAAGTTTCAGCAATACTGCATGTGGTTCGATGCTTTGAAGACTCCGATGTGACCCATGTAGATGGAAGCGTTGATCCCGAAAGAGATGTAGAAACCATCGGTTTAGAACTTATTTTTTCCGATATTGAAACCATCGAAAAGAAAATGGAACGCTCCAGAAAACAAGCTAAAACCGATAAATCCTTACAAGAAGATATCAAAGTTCTTGAGGCGGTGAAAGAAGACCTCGAAAACGGTAAGTCTGTTCGAGAAATGGAATTAACTGAAAAAGAGGAAGCGGTGATTCGCGAGTTAAATCTATTATCGTCAAAACCCGTAATCTACGTAGCCAATGTATCCGAGGAATATATATCCGATGATACCCTAAGCAATGACTACCTCGAAGCCTTACAGAGAATCGCGGATGCCGAGGATTCCGCGATGATTAAAGTCTGTGCAAAAATTGAAGAGGAAATTTCTGAATTGGAAGAAGAAGAGAAGGCCATGTTCTTAGAAGATTTGGGACTGAGTACGTCGGGTCTTGATAAACTTATTCAAACTTCTTATAATCTATTAGGGCTTATTACGTACTTAACTGCCGGTCCTCAAGAGGTCCGAGCTTGGACGATAAAAAAAGGGACCAAAGCTCCCCAAGCCGCCGGAAAAATCCATACGGATTTCGAACGGGGTTTTATTCGGGCAGAAGTCACCGCCTTTAACGATCTAATTGCCTCAGGAAGCCCTGTGGCTGCAAAAGAAAAAGGGTTGGTTCGTCTGGAGGGTAAAGATTACGTAGTAAAAGATGGAGATGTTATTTTATTTCGATTCAACGTATAAAAACTTAGCAAAAAGGATGACCCTCTTAACCGAGAGTCATCCTTTTTGTTTTGTTTCTATTCTTGTTCTTATTCGTATTTTAATTTATTTTCTTTTCTGTTCAGTTTCAAATTCGGTTACAATATTTACAGAAGCACTAGCACCAATTCGTGTAGCTCCCGCTGCAATTACTTCCTTCGCCTTTGCCAAATCCCGAATGCCTCCCGAAGCTTTCACTTCAATATCCGGACCAACGGTTTTTTTCATCAGTGCTACATCCTCTTTTGTGGCTCCGGCGGTACTAAAACCGGTGGAGGTCTTTACAAAGTGCGCTCCGGCTTCCTTCGCCAATTCACACACTTTGATTTTTTCATCATCAGTTAGTAATGCAGTCTCAATAATTACTTTCACAATGGCTTTTTCTTTTGCAACATCGACAATAGCTTTGATGTCTTTTAAAACATATTTATAACGGCCATCTTTAAGGGCTCCGATATTTATTACCATATCAATTTCATCAGCGCCCTTCATAATCGCATCTTCCGTCTCAAAAACTTTTGATTCCGTAGTGGAAGCTCCTAAAGGAAAACCTACCACCGCGGCAACTTTTACTTCCGTATCTTTTAATAGTTCTTTTGCTGTTTCAATATAAGTTCCATTTACACAAACCGCATAAAAATTGTATTCCATAGCTTCTTTCGCCAGTTTTTCAATGTCTGCTAAACGGGTATCCGCTTTTAAAGCGGTGTGATCCATATATTTTTCGATGGATTTCATATTTACTCCTCCTTTATTCTGTGATTAATTCTACTAATGTTCCGTTTTTAAGGTTTGCTGCATTCCCCTCGTCGGTATCCAAGTGCATTTCCAATGCATATTTAGGGCTAACTCTTACCAAAACATTTTCAAATATGAGGGCCCTTTCTCCAGAAGTTCTGACCTTCACTCTTTGCTTATCTTCAACCATATACTTCTCCGCATCGGCGGTATGCATGTGAATGTGTCTTGCAGCAATGATTACCCCTTTATCAAGCTGAACTTCACCTACAGGCCCTCTCAAGGTTACTCCCGGGCTTCCTTCGATGTCTCCCGAATCTCGAACCGGTGGTTTTACTCCCAATATGAAACTGTCACTAACAGAAACTTCAATTTGAGTTTGGGGTCTTGCCGGGCCTAAAACCCGGATCCCTTTTATTTCTCCTTTCGGTCCTATCATATCCACTTTCTCTTCACAGGCAAATTGTCCCGGTTGAGATAAATCTTTTAAGCTGCAAAGATTGTAATTTTTTCCAAATAATTGTTCAATATGTTCTTGGGATAAATGCAAATGTCTATTGGATAGTGCTGCGGGGATCATTTTTTTCTCCGTCATAGGTATTCCTCCTCTTTTTTTTACTTGTAAACTTCTCTTTTCAGTGTGGCGATGTAAGGAAGGTTTCGATATTTTTCTGCATAATCGATACCATAACCTACAATAAATTCATCAGGAATCTCAAAACCGACAAAATCCACCGGAATCTCCACTTTTCTTCGATACTCTTTGTTTAAAAGGGTAACGATTTTAATGCTGTTTGCTTTTCTCGTGCTCAGGTTTTTTGTAAGGTAATGCAGAGTTAATCCTGTGTCAATAATATCTTCTACAATTAAAACATCCTTGTTTTCCACTTCCATATCCAAGTCCTTAATAATTTTAACCACACCGGAACTTTGAGTAGATTGTCCGTAGCTGGAAACCGCCATAAAATCAATGTATAAGGGAATATTCATTTTTCGAACCAAGTCTCCTAAAAACACATTAGCTCCTTTTAAAATTCCGATTACCACTAAGTCCTTTTCCCGATTCTTATAATGACTTTCGATGGATTTTCCAAGTTCTTCCACTCTGTTTTGTATTTGTTTTTCACTAAACATGATCTCTTGAATGTCTTTTTCCATAAGTACAGTCCTTTCTATGAGTAATTGTAAAAACCTTCGCCGGTTTTTCTTCCCAATTTTTGCGCCCGAACCATTTTGCGAAGCAAAGGATGGGGTCGATATTTGGAGTCTGAAAATTCTTCGTACAATACTTCCATTATAGCTAGGGTAACGTCGAGGCCAATTAAATCTCCTAGGGCTAAGGGACCAATAGGATGATTCGCACCAAGTTTCATAGCTTGATCAATGTCCTCAGCCTTTGCTACTCCGTCGCCAAGTACTCCAATGGCTTCATTAATCATCGGTACTAGAATTCGGTTCACCACAAATCCCGGAGCTTCCTCTACTTCCACAGGGGTTTTACCGATCTTTTCCGTTAGCTCCACCACTTGATTCTTGACTTGCGTATCTGTGGCAATTCCCTTAATAATTTCCACTAATTTCATCATTGGTACTGGATTAAAAAAGTGCATACCTAAAACCTTATCGGGACGGGAAGTTGCGGAAGCAATTTCCGTAATCGATAAAGACGAAGTATTCGTGGCTAGAATTGTGCCTTCTTTACAAACCTGATCAAGCTCTTGAAAAATCTTTTTCTTTACCACCATATTTTCTGTAACCGCTTCAATTACAATATCACAATCTTTGATTTTTTCAACTCCAACGGTAAAAGCAATGCGATTTATGGTCTTACCCAGTTCAGCCTCTTCCAACTTTCCTTTGGTAATCATTTTTACTAAACTTTTTTCAATGGATTTCTTTGCTTTTTGTAAATTCTCCTCCGAGAGATCTCGAAGAATCACTTCAAAACCATTAACCCCGAAAGTCTGAGCAATACCGGTCCCCATCGTTCCTGCACCTAATATCCCAATTTTTTTCATACAAATCCTCCTTTATATTTTATTAGAATAATCTATACTGAATAAATCCACTACTTTTTATAAATTATTTAAAGTTCGGTTTCCTTTACAATTTTCAAAGCCTCTTCCTCTACCATTCCCCCAGGAGTAATCCGACTAAGCAATCTACTTATAAAGCTTTCCCTTCACCGGTAATGACCAGAGCTTTCAACGGTTTATTCTCCCACGCTGTCAAGACTTCCTACAGGACAGAGAGAATATTATGATTCAAAACATCCTTCCTTCGATGGTTCTCCTCTATAGTATAACAAACTTCATTCCCGGTTTGTAGAGAACTGTTGGATTTCTTTGCTTTTTCTACTGTTTTTTAAAAGTTCTATTGACTTGCCTCGCATTTCTTTATATTATAGGGGTACTTATTTATCATACAATTGTTAATAGCTGCATGATTTCAAGTATATATTCATAAATAAGTAGAGCCTTCAGTAAAGAACTTTGATCAACACTAATTAATAAAGGAGCGTTATTATGTCAATCTTAATTTTCGGTCATAAAAATCCCGATACCGACTCTGTTGTCTCTGCCATATCCCTATCCTATCTAAAAAGAAAGTTAGGCTATGACACCAGCCCCTGTATTTTAGGACCTATGAATAAAGAAAGCAGCTTCGTTCTAGACCATTTTCAAATAGGCACTCCTAAAATGATTAAAGATGTTAAAGTACAAGTTCAAGATCTAGATTTTCACAAAACTGAAGGAATCAATGAAAACACTTCGATTTTATCCGCCTATACCTTAATGGATGAAGAAAAAATTGCTACATTGGCCATTGTAGATAAAGACAAGGAACTTCTTGGAATTGTAAGTATTAAAGATATCGCAGTCAGCCTTATTGTCGGGGATTTTAAAAAACTGGAAACCTCCATGGAGAATCTTCTTTCCGATTTGGATGGTATCCTTCTCTCAGAAGGTTTAAGACATTTCAAAGGCAATGTATCGGTCATTGATGATTACTATAAAACCATTCGTGGACAATTAGGAGAAGAAGACATCATCATAGTAGGAGACCGATATGATATTATTGAGTACGCCATTGCCTCCAAGGTCCAATTAATTGTTGTAACCGGTAATAGGGAAATCCCCGAGAAGTATTTGATACAAGCGAATGAACAGGAAATTTCGATAATTTCCGTGCCTTACGATTCCTTGTATACTGCACGGGTAATCGATCAATGCAATTATATCTCAAAAATCATGCGCTCCAGCAATATTATCCGATTTAGCGAAGAAGAATACCTAGACGAGGTAAAAGAAACCATGAGCCAAAGCAATTATCGTAATTATCCGATAATTAGTCGCGATAAAAAATTCTTAGGTTTCATAGCTAGAAAACATATTCTCAACCCCAAACGAAAACAAACAATTCTTGTAGATCACAACGAATACGCCCAAAGTGCTGAGGGTTTGGAAGAATCTGAAATCTTGGAAATTGTTGATCACCATAAATTAGGAGATATCTCAACCTCCATGCCCATTTCCTTCCGAAACAATCCCTTAGGGAGTACAGCAACCATTATTTATTCTATGTTCAGGGAAAACCAAGTGGAAATACCGAGTCACATCTCCGGTGCATTGCTTTCGGGGATATTATCCGATACCCTGTCTTTTCGATCTCCCACAACTACGGATGAGGATCGAAAAGCGGTTAAATCTTTAAACGAAACACTGAATTACGATCTGGATGAATATGCTATGAAGATGTTTAAGGCCGGAACTTCTTTGGAAGGTCAGAGTATCGATGAAATATTTCATAAAGACTACAAAGAATTCGATTTGAATTTTCATAAAGCCGGAATCAGCCAAGTTTTTACCTTGGATATCGATGAGGTTTTTCGACAAAAGAAAAGATTTTTAACTTTTATTGACCAAACCCATAAAAGAGAGAATCATGATATCACAATGTTATTAGTTACGGATATCATCAAAGAGGGCTCTTATATTCTTTATGCCACAAAAAAACCAAGTTTGATTTCTACCGCTTTTAATATTCCCAAAGCCCAGGGAATCTTCATTCCCGGCATAGTTTCCCGAAAAAAACAAGTACTCCCTAAACTATTACAAGCTATTGAACTAATGAAATAAAAACGTATGAAATAAAAAGAGGCGTCTCCGCCTCTTTTTATTTATCCTTATGCCATTCTACTTTACTCCTCCTTGGATGGAAAAATAAGTACCGGTAGCTTTGAGTTGGTTATTACCGTGGTTGCCGTGCTTCCGATAAGCAATTCTTTAATTTTCCCTTCTCCTCTTTTGGAAAGGATAATCAAATCCACGGATTCACTCTCCGCCACCTCCAAAATATTGTTAGATGCGGTTCCTTCTTTGATAATATAGTTCGATGCAAAACCTGCGTTGAATAAATCCATTCGGATTTTTCCTAGATGCTTCTCCAGTTTATCCTTTGCTTGATTAAATTCCTCTTCTGTTTGGCTGTACTCAATAGCTGAAACCAAAAGAACTTCACGAATTTTTTTCATTCCTTTTACTTTTTCTAACACATTAATGGAATGAGAGGAATAGTCCACAGGTAGCAATACTTTTTTGAATTTATCTTGAATCAGGATGCGATCATGCTCTTTCCCTGCACTTCCATATTTTTCCACCAATACCGGTTTTTTGCTCAACCGTACCACATCAAAGGTTGTACTCCCCAACAAAATTCGCTTGATGAATCCTTTCCCATGGGATCCAATCAAAATTAAATCCACATTCTCTTCCTCCGCTTTTTTTACAATATCCTTTGCAGCAGTGCCGATTTTGATATCAATTCTAACTTTGAACCCTTCTTTTTCCAATTCCCGTTGATCTGTCTTAAGGGCTTCTTTTTTCTGCTTCTGAAAACTGGGGGCATTGCTTCCTGCAGAGTCTATTTCCACCACATTGAAAATAATGACTTCTTGCAGTCCGAGATCCTTTAGTTCGTACAATGTCTGAACCAACTTCTCAGATTCAAAAGAAAAGTCTGTGCAAAGCAATACTTTTTTGAAGTCCATTATCGTTCCCCCTTAGTTTTTGCAAGGATTTTTTCCGTGATGCTTTTTGCTTCAAACCCAAATTTTTTCGCCACTTGATCTCCCGGTCCACTGGCGCCGTAGGTCTCCATAGTTATCATGAGGTCTTTTTCTCTTAAGAAACGATACCAACCGCTTTTCACCCCGGCTTCCATCAAAACTCTCAGTTGCATGGGGTCTCCAAGAACTTTTTCAATATATTCCTGGGGTTGTTCTTCAAAGGTCCTCCGATCAGGAATTGATACCAACCGAGAAGAAATTCCCTCTTCTTTTAAGGCTCCCCTCACTTCATAAGCTAGGGATACTTCGCTTCCCGTTGCCATCAAAGTGACTTTTTCTTCGGTATCCTTTGCAATTAAGTATCCGCCCTTGGAAAAAGCTGCGATCTCTTTTTTATCTTTAATCAGGGGTAATCCCTGTCTTGTTAAAATTAATGCAGTAGGTCCATCCCGGTGTTCTAAGGCTTCAATCCAGGATTTAGATACTTCTTCAGTATCTCCCGGTCTTAGCACCTTTAAGTTTGGAATAAGGCGTAGAGATTCTAAATGTTCAATGGGTTCATGGGTGGGTCCGTCTTCTCCCACGTAGATTGAATCATGGGTGAAAATAAAAATCACCGGTTGTTTCATGATTGCTGCCATTCTTATAGAGGGTCTCATGTAGTCGGAAAACACTAGAAAGGTTGACACAAAGGGTCTAAATCCACCATGTAAAGAAATTCCGTTAGCGATACCTGCCATGGCATGTTCCCGCACTCCAAAACGAATATTCCGTCCATCAAATTGTTGTTTTTGAATTTCCCCATAATTATCTAAATAGGTTTTTGTTGAAGGGGATAAGTCCGCGGAACCGCCGATAAGATTTGGGATCAGGTCCGCTAGAAGATTCAGTATTTCTCCCGAAGATTTTCGAGTGGCTACTTTGCCCTTTTCATCTAATGAATAGTTGTTTAGTATTTCCAGAGCTTTTGTTGGGATTTCCCCGTTTATAAATTGCTTCAATTCTTTTTTAAGCCCGGGGTACTTCAAAGACCACGTGTTAAAAACATCTTCCCACTCTTGATATTTCAATTTCTTTGCCTGTTTTAGTTCTTCAAAGTAATTTGAGACC
>SLKF01000113.1 GCA_007134725.1 Clostridiales bacterium
CGTAGTCTGCTTATAGGTGGGCACGATTTTTTCCATGTACCCTTTGATTTCACTGTTGTCTTTGTGCAGGGTCTCCCACAGAATATCCAGTTCCCGTTGCAGGAATTTAAAATCCGTGTACATGGGTTTTCCCACAAAGATCTTTTCGTGACAGGTATCTTCCAGGCCTTCACCGTCCAGCAACAGCTCTTCGTAAAGCTTTTCTCCGGGACGAAGACCCACCACTTTAATTTTAATATCCACATCCGGCTCAAAGCCCGACAGTCGAATCAGGTTTCGGGCAAGATCTATGATTTTTACCGGCTCGCCCATATCCAGTACGAAAATCTCTCCACCCTTGGCCATGGAACCGGTTTGAATCACCAGCTGCACCGCTTCCGGTATGGTCATAAAGTACCGGGTTACCTCTTCATGGGTAACGGTTACCGGACCGCCTTTTTCAATCTGATCTTTAAACAAGGGAATTACACTGCCATTACTGCCCAGTACATTTCCGAATCGTACGGCAATAAACTCGGTCTTGCTTTCCTTGTCCAAAGCCTGAATCACCATCTCCGCTACCCGTTTGGAGGCCCCCATCACATTGGTGGGGTTAACGGCTTTATCAGTGGAAATCAACACAAAGCGTTCCACTCCGTATTTATCCGCACATTCCGCCACATTCCGGGTACCGAAAATATTATTTTTGACCGCCTCCTGGGGATTATCCTCCATCAGAGGTACATGCTTATGAGCCGCCGCATGAAATACCACCTGGGGCTTATGGGTTTCGAAGATTTCTTCCATCCGATCCTTCTCCCGAATCGAAGCGATGATCGTAAACAAATCCTGGTCAGGAAAGGTACTGCGTATTTCATTTTGAATGGCATAGGCATTGTTTTCATAATTATCCAGAATCAGCAGCTTTTTCGGTTTGATCTTCGCAATTTGTCGACAAAGTTCGGACCCGATGGATCCTCCCCCACCGGTGATCAGCACCACCCGATTTTTGATATAGCCTTGAATCCCTTCCATATCCAGTTTTACAGGATCCCGACCCAGCAAGTCATCAATTTTAACATCCCGGATGGCTTGGATGGAAACTTCCCCGTCAATCAGCTCCGACATTCCCGGAACGATCTTCAACTTACATTTCGTTTTATTGCATTCTTCAATGACCCCTCGAATTTCCTGCCGCTGCATGGAGGGAATCGCAATGATGATCTCATCAATTCGGTATTTTTCCACCACTTTTTTAATATGGTATCGATCCCCCACGACGGGAATCCCGTTAATTCTTGCTCCGAGTTTTTCATCATTATCATCAATCACCGCAACGGGAACACTGTTTAATTCCTTATGATTTCGAAGTTCTTTGATAACCTGGGCTCCCGCTTCACCTGCCCCGATGATCAGAATGCGTTTTTGTCCTTTTTTCTTATGGGTTTTGTATTTTTTTCGATCCCGAAAACTCCGTGTGGCCCGATAACTAAAGCGAATCCCTCCAATTAAGGCAATGTCCAATAATATTACAATGGCAAAGATACTTCTCGGCAGAGGATCCTGGGTTAAAAACATATAGCTGACTACTGCGGTGTTTGCCACAAGGGTCGTACCCACAATCTGAAAAACCTCATAAATCGATGCGTATTTCCAAAGATTTTTGTACAATCCTAAAAGATAATAAATCACCAGTTTAATCAATGTAATGGTGATTATATTGTTTAAATAGACTTCAAAATGGCGCTGGGCCACATTGCTGATAAAAAAACTTCCTTCAAAGCGTATTAAAAAAGCCAATAGAAAGGCTAAATTAATTATAATAGCATCTCCAAGCATAATAATGGCCGGTATCACTTTTTTTCTTTTCATCACGTTATTTCACTCCTGTCCCCTGTCTATTAAAAATCTCCATAATTTGCTATGTTATCAATATACTATATTTTTCTGCTTTCTTCCAACTTTTTTTCTGGACTTTTGCTGCTTTTGAAAAAGGGATGTTTCCCTAATCCTTTCCAACACAAGTCTTTAAACACTTTTTTTTGCAGTATAAAATGGTTGATCCGATCATTTACGTAAATCGATTTGCTGCAATTCTTAAAATGTACTATGTAAACATCAGCACCTACTACTTTAGACGACAGATGAGGAGAAATTGTTCCGCGTCATAAAAAATGGTTGCCTTCCGGGGAAAAACCTCAGTGCAGAAGGCAACCGTAAGATAGTACATCGGAGGACAATTACTCCGTCCCTCTGTCCTCATCACTTTCATCGTTTTTTTTCTTTGCATCTTTTCCCAGCAGGCGGAACATGTTCTTTTTGTAAGCTTCCACCCCGGGCTGATCGAAGGGGTTTACCCCTAAGAGGTAGCCGCTGATGCCGCAGGCTTTCATAAAGAAGTAGACCATGTAGCCGAAGTTGTAGGCATCAATTTTCGGCAGGGTCAGGATCATACTGGGCACCCCGCCGTCATGGTGGGCTTCCAGGGTTCCCTGTAAGGCTTTTTCATTGATCTCTCCGAAGGTTTTTCCCACCAGATAATTCAAACCGTCCAGATTTTTAGGATCCTTCTCGATGGAAACTGCCCCTTCCTCGTCGGCTACTTTCAGTACGGTTTCAAATAGGCTTCGCTCGCCGTCCTGGATGTATTGCCCCATGGAATGCAGATCCGTGGTGAAGTTCAGGGTAGTGGGAAAAATTCCTTTCCCGTTTTTTCCTTCGCTTTCTCCGAAGAGCTGTTTAAACCACTCGCCGAAAAAGGTCAGTCGGGGATCAAAATTTCCCAGGATCTCGATTTTTTTACCCTTTCCGTAAAGGATATTTCGATAAGCACTGTATTCATAACAGGGGTTCTTCTTAATGTCCGGCTCCAGCAGTTGGGAGTAGGCATCCTTTGCCCCTTTAACAATCTCGTCCAGGTTAATGCCCGCCACGGCCATGGGAAGCATGCCCACCGGGCTAAGTACGGAGTAGCGCCCTCCGATATCGTCGGGGACAATGAAGGTTTCATACCCTTCCTTCTCCGCCAACTCTTTTAATGCCCCTTTTTCCCGATCCGTGGTGGCCACGATTCGCTTCGCCGCTTCTTTTTTCCCGTAGCGGTTTTCCATATATTTTTTCAATATCCGAAAAGCCACCGCCGGCTCCGTGGTGGTTCCGGATTTGGAGATGATGTTGATGCTTACCTCTCCCTCATCCAATACTTCCAACAGTTCCTCCAAGTAGGCGCCGCTTAAATGATGTCCCGCAAAATACACCTTCGGAGAATTCCCTCTACTCTTCTTGGAATCGTTATAAAAGAAGGGGGTCAGCATCTCAATACCGGCTTTCGCCCCGAGATAAGAGCCACCGATACCCACCACCACGAAAATATCCGTATTCTCCCGAATTTTTTCAGCAGTCTTTTGTACCTTTTCCAACTCCTCCCGGTCAAAATCCCGGGGCTGATTGACCCAGCCCACAAAGTCGTTGCCTTTGCCGTTTTCATTATGCAGCTCGTAATGGGCCTTTTGCACCCGGTCTCCCAGTGCGGATAATTCTTCACTGGTAATCGAGCTTTTTAAGTACCCTGCATCCAATGTTATTTTTTCCATAAGTCACCTCGCTTATTTTTATCAGGAGGACAGAGGGACGGAGTAATTGTCCGCCCCGCAAGACACGGGGACGGAGTAATTGTCCTCCTCCTGTGCTCCAATATTCAAATGCCACA
>SLKF01000167.1 GCA_007134725.1 Clostridiales bacterium
CAAAAAATTCTAACCTAAACTGGAGGGAAGTATTATGAGAGTGTATAACGGAAAAGAAATCAGAAATGTTGTGGTACTGGGTCACGGTGGAAGTGGGAAGACTACGTTAACAGAAGCCGCCCTATATAGTACAAAAGTAAAAAATCGGATTGGGAATGTGGATGATGGAAATACGACTTCGGATTTTGATAGAGAAGAAATTGATCGAAAAACTTCAATCAGCACTTCTTTAATTCCTATAGAATGGCAGAATCATAAAATTAATTTCTTAGATACCCCAGGGTATTTTGATTTCATTGGGGAAGTACAAAGTGCCCGTAAGGTTGCGGGAAGCTTGCTGATCATGGTGGATGCCACGGGAGGCATTGAAGTCGGTACCGAAAGTGCATGGGAGTTTGCCATGGAAAAAAGCAGACCAACCTTCATATTTATTAACAAGATGGATAAGGAAAACGCCAACTTCCCAAAAGTATTGGAAGACCTTCGGGAAAAATTCGGCAAAAAAGTTGCACCATTTCAAATTCCCTTAGGAGAAAACGATAGTTTTATCGGGAATGTTAACGTTGTAAAGATGATGGCCAGAGAATATACCGGAACAGATTGTATTGAAAAAGAAATTCCGGAAGATATGATCGAGCAGGCAAAATCCATACGGGAGATGTTAATCGAGTCCGTAGCAGAAAGTGATGAAGTGTTATTGGAAAAGTACTTTGAAGGGGAAGAATTTACAGAGGAGGAAATCCAAAAAGGGCTTAGAGCCGGAGTGATTTCCGGAGAGATCGTACCCGTTATTTGTGGCTCCACGGTGAAGAATATTGGCATTCATACCCTGCTGGACATGCTGGTGGATTACTCGCCCTCCGCAGAGGATTTGCCGCCGAAGGAAGGCATCAACCCTGATACGGAAGAAGAAGTGGTACGAGGCTTTGAAGAAAATGAGCCTTTTTCTGCTCAGGTGTTTAAAACCATTGTGGATCCCTACCTAGGGAAAATTACCATATTTAAAGTTTTTTCCGGTTCCTTAAAATCCGATATGGAAGTTCTCAATGCCAACAAGGGTCAAAAGGAAAAAATGGGAACGCCCTTTTTACTTCGGGGAAAAGAACAGTCGGAAGTTGGGGAAGTAAAAGCGGGAGACATTGGGGCGGTTTCAAAATTACAGCATACAACAACGGGAGATACCCTATGCAGCATAGAGAATCCCGTAGTATTCAGCCCAATAGAGTTTGATGAACCTCAATTAACCTTAGCCATCAAACCCAAAGCTCGCGGGGATGAAGAAAAAATCAGCGCCGGTCTTCAACGACTCTTCGAAGAAGATCCTTCCTTTAAATTTGAGCGCAATAAGGAAACCAAACAAACCCTGATACGAGGACAGGGAGAACTGCATATTAAAATTATTTGCAACAAGCTTAAAAATAAGTTCGGTGTGGATCTTGATTTGGAAGATGCAAAGGTTCCCTACCGAGAAACCATTAAAGGAAAATCCGACGTACAAGGAAAACACAAAAAACAATCGGGAGGCCATGGTCAGTACGGAGATGTAAAAATGACCTTTGAACCTTCCAAAGAACCCTTCGAATTTGTGGAAAAAGTAGTGGGGGGTTCCGTGCCCAAGGCATACATTCCCGCAGTGGAAAAAGGGATTATCGAAAGCATGGAAAAAGGCGTCTTAGCCGGGCAACCGGTAACCAACATCCGAGCCACCTTATACGACGGATCTTATCACGACGTGGATTCTTCGGAGATGGCCTTTAAAGTAGCGGCCTCCATTGCTTTTAAAAAGGGTATGGAGCAGGCGAATCCCGTGTTGCTGGAACCGATTGTGAAGGTGGACATTCTGGTGCCGGAAGATTATATGGGAGACGTTATGGGAGATTTGAACAAACGAAGAGGAAAGATTAACGGCATGATGCCTCAAGAAAACGGCAAGCAGACAGTCAGTGCAGAGGTGCCTCAATCAGAAATGTTTAAATATGCCATCGACCTTCGTTCCATGACCCAGGCAAGAGGATCTTTTGATATGGAGTATTTACGATATGAGGAAGTGCCATCCAATCTCAGTAAAAAAATTATTGAATCCTTAGTGGAGGAGAACGAAAAAGGCTAAATTCATTAAAATGAATTTTCTGTAACCGGAAGAATTAGAGTCTATCATATTTGATAGACTCTTTTTTTGAGAATAATAAAGAAAAGGGAATAGGAAAGCAAAAGGGTTTTGAACAGTTTCTTTGAAATGTAAGAGGGATGGATCGTGATGAATGAAGAAATGGGTTGAAAATAATTAGGATTTATCGCTATAATAGAGGAAAACAGAGGAGCGATTACATGGCAAAGAGTAAAACAAAATTTTGTTGCACCAGTTGTGGATATGAGAGTCCAAAATGGATGGGAAGATGTCCCGGTTGTCAGGAATGGAATACCTTCGAAGAAGAAATGGTCGCATCGAAAAAAGAAACGAAACGGTCCGCCACCACGGGGCCCAGCAAAAAACCCCAAAGCATTACAAAGGTAAGCTCCAGTGAACATTCCCGTTATGATACGAAAATTGAAGAACTAAACCGGGTTCTGGGAGGGGGAATTGTAAAGGGGTCTTTATGTCTGATTTCCGGTGAACCGGGAATCGGGAAATCCACCTTGATTCTTCAATGCAGCAGCAATATGGCCAAACACTACGGAAAAGTACTCTATGTATCCGGTGAAGAATCGGAAGAACAGATCAGAATGCGTGCAGAACGGTTAGATGCCATGGCAGAGGACTTACTGATTGTTTCCGAAACCAATATTGGGGTCGTGGAAGAATATATCAACACCTATGAACCCAAGTTTTTGATTGTGGATTCCATCCAAACCCTATATCGGGAGGAGTTATCCGCGGCTCCCGGCAGTGTTTCCCAGGTCAAAGAATGCGTAAACAATTTAATGAGAATCGCCAAGACCACAAACATTCCCATCTTCATTGTGGCCCATGTAACAAAGCAGGGAGAATTAGCAGGGCCCCGGGTATTGGAACACATGGTGGATGCGGTACTGCATTTTGAAGGGGAACGAACCATGGAGTTTCGAATTCTTCGAGCGCTGAAAAATCGTTTCGGAACCACCAGTGAAATTGGGGTGTTTGAAATGCGGGAGGAAGGCTTGATTGAAATATTCAATCCCTCGGAGCTATTCTTAGAGACCTTGAATGAAAAAAATGAAGGGGCTATTGTGGTTTCCACCGTGGAAGGGACCCGTCCTTTATTAGTGGAAATTCAAGCCTTGGTAACCGAAAACAATATCGGATTTGCCCGAAGGACGGCTGTGGGGATTGATTACAATCGACTGAATTTAATCATTGCGGTCTTGGAAAAGAAACTGGGACTTCCCTTGGCAAACTATGATGTATACGTGAATGTGGTGGGGGGTCTGAAGTTAGAAGGGACCTCCTACGACCTTGGAGTAGCGCTGAGTATTTACAGCAGCTTTAAAGGGGTGGAACTGCCTTCAAGAAAAGTGATGGTGATCGGAGAAATCAGTTTAACGGGAGAGATCCGGCCCGTGGCCCAGGCGGAAAGAATGATTAAGGAAGGGATGAAGATGGGATTTGAATCGGTGATGATTTCCAATCGAAATAAGAAAAAGCTGACCCAATACCAAAATACGGAAAATCTATTAG
>SLKF01000102.1 GCA_007134725.1 Clostridiales bacterium
AAGAGCTGTACTTCCGGCTTAAAGTAACAGGGAAGATTGGAGAGCTGTCTGCGAATACTCTCGGGACCTTTTCTTGCCCCCCGGCGGCCTTTGTTCCTTCGGATTCCCTCATCGCTTTGAAAGCCTAAAAAAGCGAAGGCCACCCCCTTCACCGCTTGCAGATCGGATTTTTTTAAATCCAGGGCCTTTACCCACTGATGCCAGCGAAAGGCTTCGAAATTTTCCCGGCTGTCGATTCTACCCTGCCAGTGGTCGGGATTCATGGTTTGGTAATATTGTAGATTCATTTTTTCATCCTCTTTTCTGTTGGAATCCTTATTATTTATTTAATCTTTAAATTCCGGTAGCGGTTCAGGGCCCCTAAGACTTCCAGTTTCCGGGGCTTTGCCAGGTTCCCGGGATGGCCCTTATAGCTTGCAATTCCCTCCAGGCCTTGTTGATCAATGATCCGGTAAGTCTCCTGCAAGAGGGTGTCTAAATCTTTTTTCTGATCGATCTTTTTATCGATCAGAAACTTGAAAATCGCTGCAATACTGTTGGTCTGACTGGGACTGATCAGTTGTTCCAGGCCGTAGAGCTCCACACTTAATCGATTGTATAAGAGGGTTTTGGTCCCCCTTGTTTTCAGTTTGATTCCCTTTCGGTCTTCGGGAAAGGAGGACAGTAGGGGTACTCTTCCCCGGGGTTTTTCGAAGGGGCCCTCGTCGGTCATTACTGCCCGGGGAAACTGCTTGGCGATGGCTTTCGCCGATTTTGTCACGTCTTTGGGTACATACTCATCCATCATTATTACCCGGTCCGCCACGTCGAAGTAGTCTCCGGAGCCGCCGATTACCAGTACCGTGGATACGCCTAGATCCCGGTAGAGACTTCGGACTTTATCGATAAAAGGAGAGATGGGTTCCTTTTCTTTGTGGACCAGTTTTTTCATCCGATCATCCCGGATCATAAAGTTGGTGGCGGAGGTGTCCTCATCAATCAGCAAGGTCCCAGCACCCCCTTCCAGGGCTTCGATAATGTTTGCGGCCTGGGAGGTGGATCCGCTTCCGTTGTCTGTGGAAAAGGCCTTGGTGTCGGTCTGATGGGGCAGGTTGTTGATAAAGGGAGAGATGTTGACCTTCTCCACTCCCCGGCCGTCTTCCGCCCGGATTTTCATGGCCGCGGGGTCGGTTAGGACAAACTCCCGACCGTCTCCCCGAATATGGGGGTACACTCCCAGTTCAATGGCCTGCAGCAGTGTGGATTTCCCGTGATAGCCTCCACCCACAATCAAGGTTACCCCTTTGGCTAAAGCCATACCGGTAATCTCTCCTTCATAAGGAAGGGTGACGGCAACTTCCATGGAATCGGGACTCTGAAAGCTTACGGCCCCCCGTTTTAAGGGTTTTTGGGAGATCCCGCTTTCCCGGGGTAAAATACTGCCGTTTCTCACAAAGGCGATCCAACCCTTTTCTTTCATAATTCCCCGTAGGGCTTCCTGGTCCTGCCGAAGATGAAGGTGCCGCCAAAGAGCATTTTCGTCCAGATTGTTATAATAAAGATTTTTTTCAATAAAAGGGGGCAAAAGCTCCAACAGCATTTTTTTACAAACCCGGCCCAGGACCTTTCTGCCTGCAGCGGGCAGTCCCACTTCCAAGCGTACTTCCACCTTTTCTGAATCGATGTAAATCGATGTCCGCTCTAACATCTCCTGTCCCGGAGCATCAATGCTGATCATGCCGCTTTTTCCCGTACCCTTGGCTCCCGGGTATTCCTCTTTTAAGGTTTGGTCAAACTTTCGGCTTACATAGTCTTTTAAGGCCTCTTTTTTCTCCGGGGTGTTAAAGCTGTCCTTGGGAAAATCCCCCTCTTTCATCGGAACAATTCCCCTTATCCGTGAAGGGGAGGCAAAGGGGTCTCCCTGAACATAATCCACGGCCAGATGAAAGCCTTCAAGGGCATAGGTCCCTTGAAGGTCTTTGTAGGCTTTATATCCCTTTCCGTCAATTCGTTGCAGTAGGCTTTCCAGTTCTTTAGAAGTCCGCATGATCTTTGTATTCCCCTTCCAACATAGAAAACAGCATCATGGATCGGTAGCTGTCTCCGTACTTTTTACAGTCCCGAAGAATCCCCTCTTCCCTAAAGCCCAGTTGGCGATAAATGCTGATGGCTTTATGATTATTGGTAAATACATCGAGCCACAAACGGTGATAGCCCAGGGTTTCAAAGCAGAATTTCATCACCCATTGAATGGCCTCTTTTCCGTATCCTTGTCCCTTTTCATCAATGGTAATCCGCATAAGCTCCAGAGCCTCATGGGGGGATTTCATTCCTGCGAGAATCATATAGCCGACGATTCGTTCCTCTTTCGGATCCCATAAACTCAGATGCTTTTGATCTGCATCTTCCATGGTCTCACGGTGCTGTCTTCGAGACCAGTTATAGACAAAGGCCAGATTCTCTTCTTTTCCTTCAATGGCTAACACTTGGTCCAGGTCCTCTTCTCTGGTGTCCTTTAGTACCCAGTTTTCTTCAATGACCATAATTTTCATGATAATTCCTCCATTTCTTTTATTAGTTCATATATTCCCTATTTAGCATGTTTTACACTCAGGATACCACAAAAAAGCCTCCGGTTCAAAAAACCGAAGACTGGTGGACTTTACTTGTTGCAAGTGTTTACTTGCAAATCTGTATTCTGTTGAAGCCGCTTATTTGTCTACGACTTTTACCGCGGTGCCGTAACAGAGCACCTCTGCGGCCCCCTGGGAAATGCCGGAAGTGGAAAATCTCATGGTAATCACTGCATCGGCACCCTTTTCCTTGGCTTCCGCCACCATTTTTTCATAGGCTACATCCCGAGCTTCATCGAGCATAATTGTATACTCCTTTAACTCTCCTCCGACTAAATGCTTAAACCCCGACATAATATCCTTCCCCAGGTGTTTTGCCCGAATCGTATTGCCTTTGACGATTCCTAAAATCTCAATAATTTCTTTCTGAGGAATAAAATCTGTACTGGTTACCATCATGCTTACCACCATCCTTTTCATTTTTTATTTTTTTAAATATTATGGCTAACGATAGTATACCCTTCCCCTTCAGCGGGAGCCAATGGAAAATCAAGGTTCTTTGGCATGTATTGACTAAAATCGAATGTCTTTTAGATCCTCTAATGCGTCAACCGTTACCGAATCATCGGTGAAAATTAAAAATACAGGGTCTAGGGATTTGATGCTTTCATGCTCGCCAAAGGTTTTTTCATAAACCGTGGTCACCAGCATATCCTTATTGGTAAAGCCCACCACATGTTCCCCCTTAGGAGCATAGACCAGTACCTTTTGCGGTGCTATTCGGCTTCCCACCTCCAGGAATTTCTCCCGGACATTGTGGGCGATCAGGTATTTTCCTGCCTTAAACTCTACTTTTTCTCCCCATGCCTTGGTCTTGGAAAAATAGGTGTTGGAAAGATCCGGATCCAGACGGAAAAACATCATATTTTCCAATACCAGCTCTTCTAAGTATTTACCGGTTTTCTGATGGATTTCGAAATGGGTACTCAGTAGGGGAACTCCCGGTAGGGTTAGGAAGTACTGATGAATTTCCAGCCCTTTGTATTGATTAATATCTTCAAT
>SLKF01000171.1 GCA_007134725.1 Clostridiales bacterium
ATTTAGTACCTGTTCATGAATCTTATTGACCTCTTTTTCTTTTAAAGTTTTGTTAAAATCTCTATAAACTAGGGAATAAGCAATGCTCTTGGAGCCTTTATCAATTTGATCTCCTTGATATACATCAAATAATTCGTAACTTTCCAAAATTCCTTCTATATAAGATTCAAAGATTTTTTCGATTGCAGCAATCTCGATATGATCCGGAACTACGATGGCAATATCTCGAAGGATCGAAGGGTATTTTGGCAGGGGTTGGTATTTCTTTTCTAATTCACTTTGATTCAGGATTGCTTCGAAATCTAGTTCCGCCAAATAGCATCGATCTTCAATTCCATAATTTCCGGTTACCTTGGGATGTACTTCACCAAAAGTTCCTAGAAGTACTCCTTGAGTATATACATTTGCACAACGACCGGGATGGAAAGTGTTATGATAAAGTTCTTTTTCAAAATCTAATTTGTTAATTTTTAAACCTTTAAGCATTTCTTCAATGGTTCCCTTAATGCGATAGAAGTCCTCTTCCTCACCGTACATCCCGATTACCAACTTGGACTTCTCGAAAGGCATTTTCCCCTCTGGGTTTTTCCAAAAAGTTCTTCCGATTTCAAAGGCTTTCATTTCAGCATTTCCTTTTTTGTAATTTCGCTCCAAAACATCCAGCATACTAGGCATTAATGTGGTTCGCATGGCACTGGTTTCCTCACCAAGTGGGTTTTTAAGTTGAATGGTATCCTGTTGAGGACGATCTTTAGGAATACCGATTTTCGAAACACTTTTTGGACTTACAAAGGAGTACGTTAAAACCTCATATAGCCCCTGGGCTTTCAGTGCGGTTTTAAGAAGGTTTTCCACCTTCGTTGAAGGGTTTATTCCTCCCACGGTAATAGTTGCTTCAGGCATGGTTGAAGGAATCCTATCATACCCAAAAATCCTTGCCACTTCCTCAACATAGTCCACCTCTTTTACCAAGTCACTTCGAAAACTGGGTGGGGTTACTCTTAAAATGTCTCCTTTATTTACAACGTTAATCTCTAAGCTTTCCAGTATTTCCGCAATTTCATCAGAGCTGAATTTTGTACCAAGTAGTTGATTGACTCTTGTCACTCTTAGATCAATGCTAGTGGCCACATAAGGTACCGGGTACATATCGATAGCTCCTTCTAACACTTCACAGTTGGTTAGTGCTTGGATCAATTGACTAACCCGGTTGATTGCTGTCAGGGCAACTTCTTTATCTACCCCTTTCTCATAGCGACTGGAGGCTTCCGTACGTAGGTTCAAAAACTTACTGGTTTCCCTTATTCGATCTGCTTCAAAGTTTGCAGATTCCAACAGCACATCTACTGTGTTTTCATCTACTTCAGATTCCAATCCTCCCATGACACCGGCAATGGCTAGGGGTTTTTCTCCATCGGTGATCAAGGTTGTTTCTCGTTGGATTTTTCGTTCAACCCCATCTAGGGTTTTAAAAGTGTCTATTCCATTGGCTTTTTTCACTACAATCTTTTTATGTGGTATTTTCCCTAAGTCAAAAGCATGAAGGGGTTGCCCATACTCGAGCATTACGTAATTTGTTGCATCTACAATATTATTGATCGGACGAATACCTGCTTTCATCAATAATACTTGTAGCCAATCCGGGGAAGGTTTCACTTTTACTCCTTTAAGAACTCTTCCAATATAACGATGACAACCTTGGGAATCATCGATCATTATGGATACTTCTTCTTTGCTTTTCCCCCCGGATTCCAGAAGTTTAATTTCCGGATAATGCAACTCCGTTTTTAAAGTTGCAGATACTTCTCTGGCAATTCCGATCATATTTAGACAATCAGGACGGTTCGGGGTAATCTCGAATTCTAGGATTTCATCATTCAACTCCAAGGCTTCTTCAAAAGGGATTCCCGGAACATACTCTCCTTCTAATATCCAAAGCCCTTCTTTCATTTTTTCCGGAATAAGTTTTTTAGAAATTCCCAGTTCGTCGTGGGAACACATCATTCCCTCCGAAACCTTCCCTCTAAGTTCTCCTTTTTTAATTACCAGTCCTTTTGCAAGGGAAGCACCCTCTAATGCGACAGGAACATAATCATTTTCATTAAAATTTTCAGCTCCGGTTACAATTTGCAGGTTTGTCTTACCGACGTTGACCGTAACCACCACAAGTTTATCCGCATTTTCATGGGGTTCAATTTTTTCAACTCTTCCCACGACTACCCCCTCAAAGTCCTTAGATAAATTCCGAATATCTTCTACATTTGAACCGGACATTGTCATACGATCTCGAACTTCATAGGCATCAATATTTATATTTACGTATTTTTCCAACCATTTTTTGGGTCCTAGCATTTTGCTTCCTCCTTAATTTTCATTGTGTTTCTTAAATTTTGTTTAGCTAAAAGTTGCTTTGGAGTTATCGAAACTGCTGCAAAAATCGCTGATCATTTTCGAAAAACATGCGGATATCATCAATATCATGTTTTGCCATGGTAATTCGATCAATGCCCATTCCAAAAGCAAAACCGCTGTATTTTTCAGAATCAATTCCACAATACTCTAAGACATTAGGATGCACCATTCCTGCACCGAGAAGTTCAATCCAACCACTGCCTTTGCACATGCTGCAACCTACTCCGCCACACTTAAAGCAGGTAATATCCATTTCTGCACTGGGTTCTGTAAAAGGAAAGTGATGAGGTCGGAATTTTGTTTGTGTATGGGTTCCAAAAAAGCTTTTTGCGAAAATCTCTAATGTTCCCTTTAAATCCCCCAGGGTAATGTTTTTGTCAATTACCAGTCCTTCTAATTGATGAAACATGGGAGAATGAGTAGCATCCGGGGTGTCATTTCGAAAGCATCTCCCCGGTGAAATAATACGAATAGGTGGTTTTGAGTCTTTCATTACACGAATTTGCACCGGAGAAGTCTGGGTTCGAAGCACTAAATCATCTGTAATGTAAAAGGTATCACTTAAATCTCTGGAAGGATGATTTTTCGGTGCATTTAATGCATCAAAATTGTTCTCAACTGTTTCGATCTCGGGGCCTTCCACTACCTTAAAACCCATAGAAATAAATATCTCTTCTAAATTCTCAACACTTTGTCTTAAGGGATGAATACTTCCTAATGGGGATTTTTTCCCAGGCATGGTTACATCAATTGATTCTTTTTCAAGTTTTTTTTCCAACGCATTAGCCTCTAGAGCTTCTTTTGATTTTTTAAGTTCATCACTGATGTTTTCTCGAACTTTATTTCCAAGTTCTCCTATAACCGGTCGATCCTCAGCAGGTAATTTACCCATACCTCTTAGAATTTGGGTTATTTCACCTTTTTTCCCAAGGTATTTTACCCGTAAAGATTCCAACTCTTTTAGATCCGTCGTACTTTGAATTTCTTTAATTCCTTGTTCTTGAATACTTTCCAACTTATCTCTCATTGAAATTGCTCCCTTCTTTTATCAATTCTTTTTTTATAACAAAAAAACTCCGTCCCCCGAAAGGGACGAAGCTATTCTCCGCGTTACCACCCTAATAGCATTCAAACCATAACTTTAGAATTAATCTAAAGAAGATTTAAACGCCACTTCATAAGATAACGGCC
>SLKF01000281.1 GCA_007134725.1 Clostridiales bacterium
AGTTCATTTTTTTATTTTTGTTTTTTTATTCTTACCCAGGGGATCGCCCTAGAACAAAAAAGCATCTCTTCCTGATGGAAGAGATGCTTAGGATTTAAATATAATCCTCTTAAAATAATTTGTTATTTTTTGTCGGTTTCAATGGGAGTTTTCTCAGCTTCACCTACCCAGGCACCGGCATTTAAGTCGATCTTATTATTCCACTTGGCAACCACACTGCTTACGGATAAGTCTCCGGCGATATTATTCATGGTTCTAAAGGCATCCAGGATCGGATCCACACCGGCTACAAAAGCAACAACACCTAAAGGAAGACCCAACTGGGTAAGGACTAAGGAAAGCATAATCAGTCCCGCTCCCGGCACTCCTGCGGTACCAATACTGGCCAGTACGGTGGTGGTCACAATGGTAAGCTGTTGAGCCAAGGTTAAACTCTCACCAATCAGGTTGGCGGCGAAAATTGCAGCAACTCCTTGATACATGGCGGTACCGTCCATATTAATGGTGGCTCCCAGGGGCAATGTAAAGGAATAAATACTCTCATCGATTTTTAAATTATCCTCTGCGGCCTTCATGGAAACCGGAAGTACAGCGGCGCTGGATCTTGTGGCGAAGGCCATAAGCAGGGCCTCCTTGGTTCCGCTGATAAATCGAAGAGGGGATTTTTTTAAGATCAAAACATTAAAGAAGAAACCATAAACCAATGTCATATGGATGGCTACACCGATGACAAAGGCGGCAATTAGAATACCAAAATCTACCAAGGCTTCCGGTCCGGTCCTTCCAAAGGTGGTAGCAAGGAGAGCAAACACTCCGAAAACACCAAACTCCATCACGCCACGAACAATTTTAAACATAACTTCCGAGGCGGTTTCCGTGATGCTGAAAATCGTGTCCACGCCTTTTCTTATTTCCGGTTTGGCAGTTTCCCGAAGGAAGGCCATACCAATACCAAAAATAATGGCAAAGATTAATACTTGAAGGATTTCCGCATCGGCCATGGCCCGGAATACATTTCTAGGTACCAGGTTTAAAAAGACATCGATCATTCCCGGAGCCTCGGAAGGATCCATAGTGAATTCTCCCGGTAAGGTAAGGCCGGTACCGGGATTAAATAGATTGGCCATAACGAGTCCGATAACGATCGCCACTGCGGTAGTTGCAATATAAAGAAATAAGGTTTGGCCACCCACCCGACCCAATTGATTGGGCGTAAGCTTTTTCATTGCGGTAATAAGGGTAAAGATGACGATGGGGATAACGACCATTTGAAGCAATCTTAAGAATAGGGTTCCGATGGGTTCAATAACCGTGATGGGCTCCCCCACAATCAGACCGGCAATGACTCCCAAAACAAAGGCGATTCCCATTCTTTGAATAAAAGGTATTGAAAGATAGCGTTTAAAAAATCCCTGTTGCTCTGCCATAAACATCCTCCTTCAAAAAAAGTATTTGAATACTCAAACCAATTGCAACGAGGATTAGATCTATAAATTGAAATGTTTGAATATTCAAATTAAGTATAACAAAGATTAAACTTTAGTTCAATAAATATTATTTTTTCTCTGGAAAAACTTTCATGGTATAATCTAGATAGTAACAATCGTGATTGGATAAACAGGTAAAGGAGGGAAGCGGATGTTTTATTATCCCATGGATCAAGAGGTGAAAATGACTTTGCTGGAACTTAAAGATGCACCGAAACTATATCGTCTGATTCAGGAAAATCGGGAACACTTAAAAACCTGGTTGGGATGGGTGGACAGTATCGGCAGCATTCAGGATACGAAGCACTATATTAAAGCGGTCCAGAGTAAAATGATTGAGGGGCACGGGTTTCAAAGCAGCATCTGGGTTCGGGAGGAACTGGCGGGACAAATCGGGTTTCATAACTTCAGTATGCAAAATCAATCGGTAGCCATCGGATACTGGCTCGGTAAAAAATATCAACATCAAGGACTGGCAATCCGTGCTACAGAAGCCCTTGTGGAATATGCTTTTAGTCAATGGGATATTCACCGAATTGAAATACGTTGTGCCACAGAAAATTATGGGAGTCAGCGGATTCCTGAAAAATTAGGGTTTCAAAAAGAGGGATTGCATCGAGAGGTCGAATGGCTGTATGATCATTATGTGGACCATCAGGTCTACGGTATGTTAAAGTGGGAATGGCAAAAGAAAAATATCAAGTAATGGAGTGAGAATATGAAGATTGTATATATTGAGCGAAAAACCGGTGAGCTCAAAGAAGAAAAGGTTCCCGGAAGGATCTTTCTTCAATGGATTTATGGGAATCGACTGGGAAAACTGACGCTTTGGGCCCTGGTAAAACGAAAATGGTTTTCCAAGGTATATGGAAAGACCCAGGACTGGTCCTTTAGCAAGAGAAAAATTGAAGGGTTTGTGAAGGATCAGGGAATAAATATGCAGGAGGCGGAGCGGGAAAATTCACAGGACTATGATAGTTTTAATGATTTTTTCAGCCGAAAATTAAAAGAAGAAGCAAGACCCATGGACCTTCGGGAAGAAATCTTAGTATCTCCGGCGGATGGAAAACTATTAGCTTATGAAAATATTGATACGGATCAGGTAGTCCAAATAAAGGGCTTAAATTATTCCCTAGAGGAATTAATTGGGGATAAGGCTTTAGCAGAATCCTATCAGGGGGGGAGTAAGGTGATTATTCGTCTCGCTCCCAGTGATTATCATCGATTCCATTTCCCGGACAGTGGGTTAGTGGGAAGCATCAAAAGAATTAAAGGCAATTATAATTCCGTAAATCCCCTGGCATTAGAGAAAGTAATTCGGTTATATGTACAAAACAAACGGGACATCACCAATTTTATTTCCGATAATTTCGGAGAAGTATTATACATAGAAATCGGCGCCACCTGTGTCGGTACTATTATTCAGTCTTCAAAAGAGAATCAGCGGGTGATAAAAGGAGAGGAAAAGGGATACTTTGCCTTTGGAGGTTCCACGGTGATTATGTTTTTCAAAGAAGGAAAGGTAAAAATCCACGAAGACTTAGTGAAAAACACAAAGAAGGGTTTGGAAACCAAGGTGTATATGGGAGAGGGCGTTGGACAAAAACAGGAGTAGAATTTTTTAAAGATTATGACGTGAAAAGTTAGGGCAGCCCATAAAAAAGACGAAGATCTCCGAAAGAGATCCTCGTCTTTTTTGAATTTTATGATTTACTGCAAAGCCGAAATAATTATTTTTTGGTATCAAAGGTAGTAAACATGTCAGTTCGAGCTTTACAGATCGGACAGTCATCCTCTAGGGCACCGGTAATGGTGTAACCACATACGTCGCAAACATGTACGGTACTTTGGTCGAAATCCTTATTGGCATCCACCGCTTCTTTGGCTTTAGCGAAAAGCTCCGCATGGGTTTTTTCCGCTTCAAGGGCAAATTCAAAGGATCGAATACTTCCTTTTTCCTCTTGCATATTGGCAACGGAAATAAATGCCGGGTACATCTGTTCCACTTCATGGTTTTCCCCATTGATGGCACCTTGAAGATTTTCTGAAGTGTTGGTTAGACCGAAGCCTGCTCCTGCAGTTACGGAGGCGTCTC
>SLKF01000293.1 GCA_007134725.1 Clostridiales bacterium
CTAAAAGGGGAGATTCTATGTGGTGGTTTGGAAGATGGGATTCAACAAAGGGCGCTTGGGATATCGATATGAAAACAAGCCAACAATATCGCAAACGAAAAGAAGGTACCAAAGCGATAAAACAGGGGATTTTTGGTCTGTTGATTGTTGCTATAATAGGTTATGGGGCATCTTTGGCAGGAAATAGTTTAGACTTTACCAACGAAAGCGTTTTCACCATGTTTCTTGGGGGATTATTTATGATTATAACGTTTGCAGCCACTGTTATCAGCATATTTTTATTCCTTATGATTCTGATCGGTATTTATTATTTCATCCGTTTCTTTAAGTACTCCGATCAATCACCGAAGAAAGAATCATAGTTTCAGGGCTGATAGAATCAGCCCTTTTTTATTTGCAAAAATCCACTGCGGTAAGAGCATAAATCAAGGTCCCGGGCAATACCTCGTTTTTCTTAAGATGCTCATTGTTAGAATGGCCAGTTTCTAAGTCTCCAGGTCCAAATACGATGGTGGGTATTTTAGCGTAACTACTCAACAGTCCCCCGTCGGACCAGGCCGGAAAAGATGTCGTTTCAGGGGTTTTGTTTATAACACTCTTGGTGTTTTTTCTTATTATTGAAATAATGGGATGATTTAAGTCAATTTCCATGGCTTCGTGGACATACCCATGTTTCATGACGCTTTCTTCCATTACGTTAAACGTGCAATCAAACTTCTCGTCTTCTTGTTTAAGCTCTTCAATTATTTTCTCGTAACCCGCTACAACTTCCTCATACTTGACTCCCGGTACCCATCTACGGTCGATTTTCAGAGTACAATCCCCCGCAACGGTACTGGGTTGAGTGCCTCCTTGAATGGTCCCGTAGTTCATCGATGAGGTGCCGATAATATCGTGGGTCTCATTCAAGATTTTCGGCATCAATTTTTCCTCACAATGTTGAATAAAATTCGAAGCTTTCACGATGGCATTGATCCCCTCGGACTGTTTTCCACCGTGAACAGTTTTTCCTCGAAAGTGAACTTCGAACCATTCCAATCCCCGGTGGACCGCACAAAGATCCAGATTTGTGGGTTCTCCCACAATGGCGGCATCCGCTATGATTCCTTTCTCAATTAAATCAATGGTCCCTAAACTACCCTCTTCTTCATCGATGACTCCTGCGAAAATGATGTCTCCTTTTAACTTGATCCTTGCTCTTTTTATGGCAATCATGCTAAAAATCATACATGCCAGAGGACCTTTCATATCCACTACCCCTCGTCCATAAAGGTTGTTTCCTTGGGTTTTAAGGGTGAAAGGGTCCTCCATATCATAGGGCGGTACCGTATCCGTGTGTCCGGTCAGTAGTAGGGTTTTCCCACCTCCTTGTCCTTTAAGGGTGGCAATAATATTAAATCTGCCCTTTTCCACTTCAATCAACTCCGAATGAATCCCTTCGATGGTAAAGCTGTGATGGATAAGCTCTGCAATCTCTTTTTCTTGATTTTTCAGACCACTATAGCTGGGTCTCGCCACCAAGGCTGCAATATAATCGATGATTTCCTCTTCACTCAAAACGGATTTTAGTTTTTCAAGTTCCATACTCCATCTCCTTTATGGTTTTTATAACACTTTATGCCTGTAAACAGCATAGTATTTTTTCCATAATATTTTTATTATCCTCTTATTTCGGAATCCACATCGATTGTTCATTATCCTTAAACCCGCATTTCTCATAAAATTCCCGGTTACCATTCGTGTAGGTCAGAAAAAAATAGGTGCCCTTATATTTTTGCAAAAGTTTCTCCATCATTTTTTTAGCAATTCCTTTTCCTTGAAATGTGGGTTTTACAACTACATCATAAATACCTGTGTAAAAGTAATCATCTGAGATTGCCCGGGCGAATCCTACCAATTGGTTATCGCTGTAAGCTAATACATAATAAGAATTCTGAAAAGCTTTTACTATTACATTTTCATCTTTTTTCCAACCGACACTCTTAAATACTCCTATCAGTTCCTCACCACAAACAGGGGTATTTACACGATAATCAATATTCATAATACCACTCCCTTCAATAGTAAACTGATTTCCTAGCCTTACAAATCTTTTATATTCCACACCTTAATTAATTCAATTTTCAATTCAAAAACTCCTTTATTCGAGAATTTATTTTTCTTGCCGGTAATAATATTTATTACCTCTATCAATATCCTAAGCTAAGTGTAGTGATCACAGAATTTTCAACCAATTACTATCCACCTAAAGACCGAGAGTAAAACTCCCTTAAGGAGGATTTCAAAAGCGTCTCTAGGCGGTTATTTTGATTTTCAATTTATCCTATAATAAAGACAAGTTCAAAGTAGTACATAGAGCTAATAAATCGAAAGGAGAGGATTGCAGTGGAAAACTTTTTAGAAATGAACAGATTGGACACCATCGTAGCAAAAATCGATCACGTAAAGGAGGGAAAACACATGGAAAAAACATTAACCTTACAAAATGAAACTTTTGTTGTAACCATTGATGAAAAAAGCAACAACAAACTTACTTTAATCTTCAATAAACCCAAGGACAAAATTGCTCAAATTTTACGTCATCGAGAAGTAGAAAAAGATATCCAAAAAGCTAAGGAGCAATTTTACTATGGCAATTTTATCGGATAGAAAACCTAACAATAAAATAACCCGAATAAAAAAATAACCGCCTTTTAGGTCTGTAAACAGAACCTAGATGCGGTTATTTTATTTTGTACAACTAATTTTTACCATAAATTTACTTCAGTTATGCTTAATAGTAATGAACCCTTAAACTTTAGAAAACTAACGCTTAACTTGCTTCAGCCATTATTCAGTTTGCAATAACTATAAGATCTTACATTACTACTATAAGTTTACCTTATAGTTCCAGCACACCCATATTTGTAATTTTTGTATACTCAGGCTCTTCACCTTTTTCCGCTTTTTCTTCTTTTGCATTAAAGACACCATAATTTTCCGTGATTTTTTGACTGAGGATTCCATAAATCTCTTTTGAGCATTGAATTTTACCGTAATTCTTAATTTTTTTAATGCCCTCTTCTATTTGTTCTCCCGTTAGTTCTTCTTTAAATTCCAACACCCCATAGTTTTCAATTTCAATATTTACTCTTCCCTTCAGATAGTTTGAATCCACAACCAGATTCGAATAGTTTTCCCTGGTTTCCGGATTAAAGGTTCTAACCTCCATATCTCCGGCGAACTCCAGATAAGCTTGTCTTTCTCCTTCCGGTACATAAAGTTCTTTCCCTTTAATATCTTTAATACGTCCTTGAATTTTTTCAAAAGGAAGGTCAATTTTTAATTTGTATTTAACAAATATTCTTCGATCAGTAAACGTCGAAAGATTCTCATCACTAATCGTAAGCTTCTCATAATAATCATAACCTTCAGGAACAATGGTCTTTGCCACCTCCGTATAGTTCTCAATTCTCGGAGCAATCCATCGCAAGTTGTTTTTCGTTGTAATGAGCTCCTTAAGAATAACCATTTTTTCAATCTTTTCTTCAACCAGTGGTTGATCTACTGCACCTAAAATTCTTAATGAAGACAGAACAATTTTGCTTTGATCCTTTAAACCAAAAAGATTTTCTTCCTGTAGATTGAAATCTCCTTTCAGATAAACAAACCCTTCAGGATAGGTTAACACTTCTCCGTTGATTTTCAGACGGTCACTTAATACCCCATAAACTTTTTCCGGTGCAATCATCTGTCCGTTTAGTAGGATTCCCTCAATTTTACCCAGTAGGTCCGGTGGAATTTCTTCAATCAAAATACTGCCGTTAAGAATAAAAAATATTTCCTTCTCCGAATCTTCAAGATAACTTTTTTTAATTTCCAGTTCTCCATTTCTGATTACCACTCCGATGTCTTTCGATCCGTCGATCACAGCCTGATCTCCGATATTTTCCATTTCAATATGAGCTATTTTTTCAGTTTGATCCTTCCCGGTAATTAGCAGTCCGATATTTTCCAACTTATGAATTTCTTCCAAGGCCTCGTTATTTGCTTTTACTAAATTTAATACGCCGATATTTTGATAAATTTTCATTTTTAATCGCTCCTTTTTTATTATTTTTTTCATTTTTTTAATTTACGACTCAATCAATTGTTATTCTGATTTGCTTTTAATGGATTTATCCTTCCTTCTTAATGGTTCTAAATTTTTTTCTCTTTAATCAACAGGGTTTGCACCTTAGCGAGGCGGGATCGAAGGGTTGAAGGGTTTATCCCGAGAATTTCTGATATTTCCCGTGTGTTATAATCTAGAAAATACCGATAAATAACCAAAGTCTTTAAGTCTTTTGGCAGTTTTCCCAATACTTCTTTTACCTCCATTCTTTCAAGCACTTTTTTTTCAAGGGAAGGGTTTCCCATAGGGTCCGAAAGGGTTTCCAGCATTTGTTGGTTGAAGGGTACCCGTTGAAAACATTTAGATCTTCGATACTGATCAATAAACTGATTTTTAATGGCGGTAAAAAACCATCCCTTAATCTGTTCTGCTTCCATAACCTCAAAGAGTCCCAGATGGTGAATGGCTTTTACATAAGTTTGCTGTACCAAATCCTCCGCCTCTTCCCTATGACGGGTAAGACTTAGAGCAAATCGAAAAAAATCCTCTCCCTGATGATGGTATATTTCAAACAGTTTCATAGTCCATCTCCCTTTCTTCTAAATAACCCCTCATCTATTAAACGAATGATATGTAAAAAGTGTCCAAGAAAAACAAAAAAATTGCGACACCCATAGATGCCGCAGTATGTATTACTCAGAGAGAGGACAGAGGGACGGAGTAATTGTCCTCTCTCCATTAATTTGTTACTAATTCTCTATCAACCCCAAAATTTCTTGGTTTTCGGGAATATCCTTCATGGAATGCCCATAGTGAATATAGCGTAGAACTCCTTCTTTATTAATAATCATTTGTGCGGGCATGCGGCCTAATTTAAAAATTTTCATCTCCTGTCCGTAAAGATTTAATACCTCGCCATTTGGATCCGGCAGTCCATAAAATTTGAAGTTGTGTTCTTCAAAATAGCTTTTGAACTTTCCCTGTTTCTCCGGTCCAACAGCCACAATTACGGTATCTTTTTCTTGAAACTTGTCATAGTCTTGATGCAACTGCATCATATGCTTTTGGCAGAAGGGTCACATAAACCCTCTATTCAGTACCAATAATACATTTTTTTCTCCCTTAAAGTCGGAAAGTTTAAAGCTTTTTCCTTGATAGTCTTCCAACTCAAAATCCAGTGCAGTTTTATTAATCTCAACTTTACCCATATTTTTCCTCCTAATAATTTTTCTCTTTACAGATACTCAAATAGTTTTTCGCTTTTACAACTAATTTAAAATCCACCTTTGCTATATATACACAATTATAGTTTTTATACCCAATTTTGTACTATATACCCAGTACTCTAGAATCAATTCAACAACATTACCAGAAAATCCTCAGCAGATTGATACAGTGAACAAACAATATTCCGTGCAATTAGCGGTTAAAAAATTAGTACTTTCCTCCGACAGTTGCGTTGAGAAGACAATTACTCCGTCCCTCTGTCCTCCCTCAGTCCGCTTTATTTATTAGAAAAAAGTGTTTTCAACTTCATTGATTAAATCCTCGTCGGTAAAATCCAAATTTCCCAAAATCACAAGGATTTTGTCATCCTGCAGAATGAATACATGATTTCGACTTCCGCTAAATCCGATCCTTTTTACATCCCACAGACTGTATAGGGGATGGTCTTCTCGAAAATCCTGTCCCCCTTCATCTAAAAGACGATCATAAAGATATTCAGCAACTTCTGGGCTGATGGCCCGGTAGTAAGAATATCTAAATATTCCTGCAGGCTGATCTACAGGATAATGCAGCTCATAATGTTCCGGTACTAAAATACTGCTTCGGGTATAATAGCGAAACTCTTCTTGTTCTTCTTCGAAGTCTCCCCACGGGCCCCCAGTTAATAATGGATACTCATCCGGTAAAGGTCGCTGGACTCTCCCGATTTCAGCAATAACCAGACTTAGCGGCATCAGGAAAATCAAAAGGAGGAAAGATATCCCCATCACTTGGAATACCATATTATCATTTTTAACTAGGTGCTTTTTTTGAACCCTTTGGTTAGCAACAAAGATTGTTACCGAACCTATTAACGCTAATGTAAGTGCGGTGATTACACCTTGGTTTCCTCCGATAGTATCTCCCAGCATTCCCGCCGCATAAAATACTGCTAAAAACAAGGGAATTCCCACTAGGAACCATGCTCTTTTTCTTGCTTTTTTCAAATTTCGACTAGCAAAGATTTCCTGGCGCTCCACTTTCTTTTGTATTTGATAACGAACTATACTTAAATAAACCAGACTCGTAATTAAATAGAACCAAAACAACGGTAAAATCACAGTTTGTAATGTATTACTATTATTCATTAGATCCTCAGGCCCTATGGGAAAATGAGACCAAAGCAATGATGTCAGTATAAATATTCCGAAAATCGTTGCCAATAACCGACGATTCCAAATAGAGGTGGATACGATTCGGGCCTCTGTTTCCAGATCCGTTTGGATCGGCTTCGGCCGTTTTTCAGCTTCGCTGTAGAAAAAATGCAAATAGCCTTTCCCATCAATAAAATGCCATCCTGCCGCCTCACATAGATCCCGGTACTCCTTAGCTTCCACCGGGTCTTTTTCACCTCTATATTTAGGTATTTCAAACACATCCACTGTAAAATGCATTTTTCTTGGGGTTATTTTTTCAAAGGTTGCATAAAACAAATTGGTTTCCTTTAACATCCATCCCCGAAGAGCCATATCTTCCAAATATACTTCCATAGCTTTATAATCGAGTTCTAAAATACTCCATACTATCCGCTTAAGTTTCCCGGTTTGTTTCATCTTTGCTTCCCCCTTTTAAAAATTGGTCTCCGTCCCGTACCAAATCTCGTAGCCGCTGATGTTCTTCATTCAATACTTCCCGTCCCTTATCCGTGATCACATAGGTTTTTTTTCGCTCCCCCACGGACTCGATTTTAATCAACCTCTCACCGGTAGACTTTGAAAGTAAGCTATAGAGGGTTCCGGCACCGATCTCCACTCTACCCTCGGTAATTTCATTTACCTTCTGCATGATTCCATAACCATGATTCGGCGAGTTTAAAATTAGTAAAATATAGTACATCGGTTCTGTAAGATTTCTTTTGGGTTCCTTTTTCATAAACTTTATTCTCCTTGATCCTTAGAATTTTAATATACCCTCATTCCGACAGATTCGGATTCCTCATGTATCGATTTATTTTATATCGTCTGTCGTTATATATCGCTTACCGCTATAATATCATATGAGTAATTAACTGTCAAAATGAAAGTGCATTAATGTTTTTATTATAAAGGCGACAAACAAAACATCCCTCTATCTCACTGTCTTATTCTTTCTGTTTCTATCTAAAAAAACCCACCCCATCTTTCCGGGGTAGGCCTTTTGCTTCGATAAATCATCAGGGTTACTCTGCAAGGCTTAATACTTTCCAGGAATTCTCAGTCCCATAGATGTGCCTTTTCCCATGGCACTTTCTATAATCCATTTTGCATCAGTTTGTTCAATCAAGTCTTTTGAGATCAACAACCCAAGACCCGTGCCTTTTTCATTTTCGGTTCCCAAATTGGATTGAGATTCACTCCTCTCGATTTTTCGAATCATCTCTTCACTCATTCCCGTACCATTGTCGACTACGGTTATTGCAATTTGATCTTGTTCTTTCCGGGCTTTTAGTGAAATTTTACCACCTTTTCCGGTAAACTTCAAAGCATTATTCGTAAAATTCCTAAGAACAGTTCTGAGCATATTCAGGTCACCGATCGCTGTTATGTCTTCTTTTTTTTCAGTATCAATGGTCAATTCTATTTCTTTTTGCAAGGCTTGGGTCCTAAACATTCCATGTATTTCTTTTAGAACCGTAAAAACTTCAATCTCCTTTTTTTCCAGTTCCATAGTCCCCTGCTGAACATGAGCCCAGTGCAGCAAATTGTCCAATAAGGTCATACTGTTTTGAGAGGCTTCGAAGACCTCCTTTTTTAATTCTTTTTCTTCCTCAGGATCAAAAAAATCAGACTCTTGAAGCATTAGTTCGAAAATATTGACCACATTTCCAATGGAGTTTTTTAAATCATGGGCCATAATCCGCATCATTTGGTCTTTAATGAGATTGGTTTTTATTAAAGCTTTTTCTGAATCAATGATTTTTTGTTCCGCCAACTTTTGCTCCGTGACATCGAATACAATTCCTTTAACAGTGTGAGGGCTTCCTTCAGGGGTCCTTTTGATAATTACTCCCCGATCGTAAAACCATTTGATTTTACCGGTTCGTGTAACAATTTTGTATTCTGTTTCATACACCGGTTTTTTTCCTATTAAATGATCTTTCATATCCTGATAGGCCCGGTCCCTGTCTTCACTGTGGATCATCTGTACAAAATCATCAATACTGAATCGATCATTTTCCGGATCATATTCTAAGGCTTTGATTTTTAATGGATTGGCAGTGACCTTCCGATTAATCAAATCCATCTCCCAGTGGCCCAGATTCCCTGCCCAGGGAAATTCCAATTTTTCTTCTTCCATTTGCTGCTGTTTTAATTCTACTTGTTCCTGTTTAAGCAAACGATTTTCTTCTTGGTACTGCTCTAATTGTTTTTGCAGTTTTTGCAGTCTTTCAATATTCTCATTTTTTTTCAAAGTATAACCCCTTTACTGTAAATTGAAATATTTTTACTGATTTAAATATTTACTATTAAATAATATTCCCCATGGAATACTAAAAGTCTGCAAATCCAAACTATCAATCCCTTACATCCATGGAGCAAATAAACGAAGAACCGAACGTCCTAGTACTCTGACCCAAGAGGCACCGGTAACATCTTGAAAATTGATTTGATGGCATTTATCAAGGGTGCCAAAAAAGTCCTTCTTCATATCTGCCAATGAGGCTACTTCGTACATCCATACTCCGCACTCAAAGTGCAAATAAAGACTTCGATAATCCATATTGATGGTTCCTACCACACCATACTCCTGATCCACAAGAAATGTTTTGGAATGGATAAATCCGGGAGTGTACTCGTAAATTTTCACCCCGCTATTAATAAGCATCCCAAAGTAAGACCTTGTAACCTTATGAACATACCATTTATCCGGGATATGGGGAGTAATAATCCGAACATCAACACCGGACTTTGCTGCACTGGTAAGTGCGGTTAGCATTCCGTGATCCAAAATCAGATAGGGCGTGGTGATATAGATGGATTTCTTCGCTTTGGTGATCAGATTAAGATAGACATTTTCTCCGACGGTCTCCCCGTCCAGAGGACTATCAAAAAAAGGCTGCACGATCCCCGGAGATTTTTGGAGGTTTTGTAACTGGACCGCGGAAAATTCGTACTGAAAGGGAAGAAAATCTTCCACTTCATCCCGTAAATAATCCCACAAACTAAGAAACATCACCGTAAAGCTCCATACTCCAGCCCCTTCAATCATAATCGCAGAATCTTTCCAATGACCGTGTTTTTCATATTCATTGATGTATTCATCCCCGATGTTGATACCTCCGGTAAAGCCCACTTTTCCGTCGATGACTGCAATTTTTCTATGATCCCGATTATTATGAAGAGAGGATATTACCGGAATCACCGGGTTAAACACACAGGTTTTTATGCCCATGGCCTCTAAGGTCAAATGATAGTTTTTCGGCAAAGTCAGCATACAACCAACATCATCATAGATGATCCGAACATCCACATTTTCTTTTACCTTCTGTTTCAAAACATCCAATATTTTATTCCAAAGCTTTCCCTCCGCAATGATAAAATACTCCAGGAATATAAACTTTTCCGCTTTTTTTAACTCCTCGACCAGCTTTTCAAACTTTTCCTCTCCGGTTGGTAAATAAAGGGTTTTTGTGTTTTGATAGGGAGGATAATTTCCGAAATCTCTGATATAACGAATTTGATTTGCGGCGTCCCGGTTGTTATCATCCAAGATTTTAAGGATGTCTTCATTTTTTGGTAAAACCTCATTGCTTTGTTCCATCAAATGACCCATCTTTCGTCGAGCATTACGACTGACCCGGTTTTGAGCAATTAATAGATAAAACAGACCTCCAAAAATGGGAAACAGGAGAATAGGAATGACCCACACCAGTTTGTACTCCGGATGGATATGCTTATTGATAACCCAAACAACTACCGCTATACTCAGCAGGATGCTCAGCCCATAGAAAATCACAAAATAAGCTTGGAAACTCAATAGCACACCGATTATCAGTGCAATCTGCAATAAAAAGGCGATCAATAAATAGGTTACCCGATGAAACATTACTTTTTTAGTACCCTTAATTATTCCATGCATGTTTTTCTCCTTAAGTAATTAAATTTAGATATCGTCATAATTCATATGACAATTCTATCTACAATGAAGTTCTGCGAAGGAAAATATATTGATAAGAAGATTTTGAACATATCCAGTTGAGAGAGAACGATTGCTAGGTCTCTCTATCTCCAAACCTATACTTTCACCAATATATAGTTCTATTTAACCATGATTTATCAATTATACCATTAATTTTATCAATTATAGCAATATTTGCAAGAATTTTCTCTTTCATTAACCTCAGAGAGTCAAAAATTACAACTCCCATTTAGAGAAGCGGATTTTTCAAAAAAAAGCCAGAATTCGAATAAATCCTTCGGAGTACTCCGTGCGATTAAAGCTCGGTAGACGCTCCCACGGATCAAGTCCTTTAACGGATCTTCTTGTCGACAAAGACTCAATGCGCAATAGTATAATCCCTTCTGATTTTTTATTAGCAATTTCTATGGCATGAACTTAATTAGAAACCTCACTTCACAAAATTTAAGAATCAGCAGGAATAAGATACAACTCAATAGACGAATTATACAAAGTTTTTTTCATTCATGATACAATATGAAAAAGATTCACTGTAGTTTTACAAGTAAAAGGAGGCTTCAAAATGACAGGATTCGATATTCTACTCCTAGGGTTTATTGTAGTTTTTTTTGTTAAGGATGTGGGACCTAAGATAAGCGGTTACTTTAAAATAAAAAAAGGAGGTTCTCTGGAAATTCCCATTGCGCCTTCCATTTCAGAAATGACTCGCATAATTTCCCATGGAATCTTAACTTTAATGTTTTTATTCTTGATTCTTCGATTTGAGGAAGCGGACCCATTAACCATTGCTTTTTTTATTACTTTAGTACTGATGGGAATATTTCCACAGCCTCACGGCATCTACGAAAAAGGACTTCAAGCTAAAGGACATTTTTACCGGTGGGAAGAGATTGAAGAAATTACAGTTTCTCGAAAAGCCGCCTATTTTCGCATCAAACTGAAACAAAAATTCCGTTTTGATGTTACTTTTTCTGTTTCTATAAAGGATCGCGAGACCTTAATCGAAGAAATAAAAGAAAAACCGGTTAAACTGGAAATGGAAAAATGAAATATATCTATGTAATTGGAAGACTAAAGTATAAATGACTAAAATTAGCATTAACGCGATAAACTCCCGGTACAAACAGCAAAGAAAAGCTTCTGTAGATAAAAAAAGAGGACAATTACTCCGTCCCTCTGTCCCCTCTGTCCTGCATTTCACTTCGTAGGAGAAAGACAGAAAAAAGGACCATAGCGATGCCGAGAAGTTTTAAGATATTCAAGGGCTCAGAAAATATTAAGTACGAACCCAGTACCGAAACCGGAACTTCGATGGTGGCCACCACGGCGGCCTTGGAGGATTCAATATTGTAGGAAAGTCCCGCGGTAAAAAAGCCGTAGCTGAGAGCTGTGGGCACCAGCCCTAATAAAATCAGATTAACCCAGAGCCAAGGATCAAAGTCCAACCGAAAAGCCGCGGCGGGGTCGGAAAATGTAAGAGAAAATAAAAATGCGAAACCGAAGGCATAGGTCAGGATCGTCTGTTGCTGATACCTGGTAATGAGGAATTTACTGTAAAGATTCATTACCCCATAGGCTAATCCCGCACCCAGTCCGAATAAAATTCCCACCATATCATAGCTCAACTGGTCTAACTTCCCTCCGGTAACCGTAAAATAAACTCCGCTTACAGCAATGATGACAGAGATCACTTTCAGAGTTGTGAATTTCTCGTTAAACAGAAACCGAGAGATAATCAACACAAAAAAAGGAGCGGTATATAAAAGAGCTACGGTGGTTGCAATGGTAGTTCGCTCAACAGACAAATTCATAAAAAGGTTGTAAAAGGTATGACAAACCAATCCTAATATCCCGATCAACAGCAGCCCTCTTTTATCGACTTTCAATGCTTTTGGATTCTTTCGGATCGTATATAGCAGCATAAATATAAAACCAATCAACATTTTCCACGAGACAATTTCTTGGGGAGAAAGTCCGCCGTTTAGTACAAACTGTATATATAAGAATCCGGTACCCCACATGATCCCTGCCAGGGCCACCAGGCTATATCCTTTCCCTTTTTCACTGATATTCATGATGTCCCTCCCTGCTACTCCGCTACCTTATTCCATAGAGTCCCTATTTTTTCAATTTTACAGATCACACGGTCTCCTCGTTTTAAGTACTTCGACGGTATGAAACCTTTACCTACACCACCGGGAGTTCCTGTCGCGATTAGATCTCCTGCTTGCAAAGTAGTTCCTTTGGAAAAATCACTGATGATATGAGGAAGATCAAAAATGAAATTTCTCGTATTTGAAGACTGTCGCATTTCCTCGTTAACTTGACACTGAAGATCAAGCTCTACCGGTTCTTTGACTTCGTCCCGGTATAGGATGGCCGGACCCATGGTGGTGAAAGTGTCCAGACTTTTCCCACGGATAAACTGTTGATGTCTAGCCTGAAGATCCCTTGCGGTAACATCATTCATAATAGTATAGCCGAAAATATATTCATAGGCTTTTTCCACGGGAATATTTCTGCCGGTTTTTCCGATGACTGCTACTAATTCCACTTCATAATCCACGGAACCCGTGGCTTTTTCATGTAGCTCAATAGTGCCTCCGGAACCAACTATTTCCGTCGCCATCTTTCCGAAGTACACCGGTACCTTTGGAATTGGGCGTGGCTCTCCATCAGCTCCCTTTAATTCTTCTACGTGATCCCGATAATTCATACCAAGACAAATCACATTTCTTAAGGGTCGAGGAATCGGTGCCAGCATTCGACATTGATCTAGGGGAACCGGGATGTTTTCCGGATCACTAATAAATCGGGAAATTCTTTCTATAGTATCCTTTTCCCCAGTATTCTCTTTACTCTTTTCGGATATATTTTTCGGTCTGTTTTCATTTTGCTGAATAAAAGTTAATAA
>SLKF01000179.1 GCA_007134725.1 Clostridiales bacterium
AAAAAAATCATGACTTTAAAACTATTATGCCGTTCTTTTTCTCAAATTCATTATACAATTTTAAAAAATGCCTTGGCATTGGCCTCGGTAACCCGGATAACTTCTTCGGTGGTAATCCCCTTAGCTTCGGCAATTTTCGCCGCCACAAAGCGTACCAGTAAGGGCTCATTTCGTCGGCCCCGTCTCGGCTCCGGCGCCAGATAGGGAGCGTCGGTTTCGATCAGGAGTTGTTCTAAGGGCACTACCTTGGCCACTTGGTAGGGCTTTTTCGCGTTTTTAAAAGTGATCGGTCCCGCGATGGAGATATGGTATCCTCTTTTGACGTACTCCTCGGCAAGTTCGGGACTGCCGGAATAACAGTGCATGATGCAGCCGTATTCCTGGGCCTCATAAGCGGTCAAGAGGTCAAACACTTCCCCATTGGCTTCCCTGTCATGGATAATCAGAGGCAGCTTTAACTCTTTACTTAAGCGGATCTGAGCGATAAAAGCCCTTCGCTGTGATTCCTTATCGGAGTAATTGTAATGATAATCGAGACCGATTTCTCCAAGGGCCACCACCTTATCTTCCCCGGCCAGGCTTCGAAGGGCTTCTTCCGTCTCTTCATTATAATCCTTGGCACTATGGGGATGTACACCGATGGCCGCATATAGCATTTCATTTTCCTTGGCCAAATTTACGGCTTTTATCGAAGAGTTTAGATCTGCCCCGGGGTTTAGGATATAGTTTACCCCGGCGGTTTTTGCGGCCTTTAATACTTCTTTTCGATCTTTATCAAATCTTTTGTCATCCATATGGGCATGGGAGTCAAACATGATAATCCTCCTTTATGCTGCGGTTGTATCTGTCTATTTCTTTTCTTATTTCTTTTCCTATTTCTTTTCTTATTTATTCATTTATTTCTTTTCTTCCTTGGTAAGCCATTTCTCTTAGCTTACTTCCGTTCCGGAAGGAATTTCTCCGTCCAGGGTACCCAGTACCAGCTTGTCTTCGTTGGATGCCGCAAGAATCATTCCCTGGGATATTTCTCCCCGTAGTTTAACCGGCTTTAAGTTGGCCACCAGAATCACATCTTTTCCAACCAGATCCTCGGCCTTGTAATCCTTGGCAATGCCGGATACCACTTGCCGGGTCTCTTCTCCTACCTGAAGCTGAAGGACTAAGAGCTTATCCGCATTGGGATGGGCCTTGGCTTCAATGATTTTCGCGGTTTTAAATTCCAACTTGGCAAAGTCCTCAATGGTTGCCATGGTACTTTCTTCCGGGGCCTTATCAGTAGCTTTCTCGGCAGATTTTCCCTTAGCCTTTTGCTCTTCTTTCCCTAAAGCCATAGAGGCCTCTTTGTCTTTGGCTGCCTGCTGAGCTGCGGCAACTTTTTTGTTTTCCGCTTCCAGGAGTTCCACTTCTTTTTTAACATCCAGTCGCGGGAACAGAGCGTCTCCTTTTTCCACTTTTATGAGACCACTGATTTTGCCAAAGTATTTGGCATCCTCCCAGTGCATTTCTTCGGTAAGACCCAATTGTTTCCAGATCTTTTTCGAGGTGGATTCCATAAAGGGTTTTAACAGAATGGCGGTGATTCTCAGGGACTCGGATAAATTTCGAAGGACCGTATCCAACCGGGACTTTTTCTTCTCATCCTTGGCCAACACCCAGGGGGTGGTCTCGTCAATATATTTATTGGTTCGTCCAATGACGGTCCAAATTTCTTCTAGCGCGTCATGGTACTGCAGGTCCTCCATATGCTCCTCCACTTTCGATGCCGCGGAAGTAAGGACTTGCTGAAGCTCTTCGTCCACTTCTTCCATAGCCCCGACCTGGGGAATGAAGCCTCCGTTGTATTTTTCCACCATGGCCACGGTTCGACTGAGTAGATTCCCCAAATCATTGGAAAGATCCGCATTCAGCCGGGTAATAAAGGTCTGGTTGGTGTAATTTCCGTCCTGACCGAACACAAACTCCCGGAGTAAGAAATATTTCAAGGCATCCAGTCCATAGCGTTCAATCAACACCTCGGGATATACCACATTGCCTTTGGATTTTGACATCTTATCCGCGGCAAATAAAATCCACCCGTGTCCGTAAACCTTTTCCGGAAGGGGCAGGTCCAGGGCCATCAACATGGCAGGCCAGATAATGGTATGGAATCGGACAATTTCTTTACCCACAATGTGTACATTGGCCGGCCAGAATTTCTTAAAGTCTTTGTCCTGGTCTTCGCCATATCCCAGGGCCGTAATATAATTGCATACCGCATCAAACCACACATAAATTACATGCTTTTTATCGAAGGGGACGGGAATTCCCCAGTCAAAGCTGGTTCGGGAAACACAAAGATCCTCCAGGCCGGGCTCTAAGAAATTGTTGATCATTTCCTTTCGTCTCGCTTCGGGATAACAAATCTCCGGATGCTCCTTAAAATGTTTTTTTAATCGATCCCCGTATTTGGACAGCTTAAAGAAGTAGGCTTCTTCCTTGGCCATCTCCGTTGTTCTGCCGCATTCCGGGCAGCCGTGGTCTTCCTCTAATTGGGATTGGGTCCAAAAGGATTCGCAGGGCTTGCAGTAATACCCTTCATAAAAGTCTTTATAAATATCTCCCTGATCGTAAAGCTGTTGAAAAATTCCCTGTACCCCTTTTTTATGCTTTTCATCGGTGGTTCGAATAAATACGTCATGGGAGATGTCCATGGTTTTCCATAGGGCTGTAATGCTTTTGACCATTTCATCCACATGTTCCTGGGGGGTTCTTCCCAGCTTTTCTGCGGCTTCCTGAATCTTTTGCCCGTGCTCATCGGTTCCCGTTAAAAACTTTACGTCGTAACCGGTAAACCGTTTGAATCGAGCTAAGGCATCGGCGGCAACCGTGGTATAGGTATGGCCGATATGCAGCTTTGCATTGGTGTAATAAATCGGGGTGGTTACATAATAATTTCCCTTTGACATCATACTCACTCCTTCTGTTTCCTATTATCGGCTCCACTGAAACGGCCGCGTTATTCATTTTGGTATTAAAAAACTTCACACCTAGGGAATCTCGGTCAGGGTGAAGTGCTTCAAGGCTTCTTAAATACTCATTATACTATAAATGCCCCGGAAAGTGTAGCCTCTTTCCAAATATTCTTTCGCTTTCCCTTGGCGACTTTGCAAAATATTTGTTATAATTTGTGATAGAAAGAAAAAATCAGGAAGTTACCCATCATTCTATGTGAATCGGCTCTTGGAGAATGAAATATAAAAAGAAAGAGGTATAGCCATGAATGAAATGAAGCACCTTTCTTTACTTACGGATTTTTATCAACTGACCATGATGAACGGGTATTTGCAAAACGACATGATGGAGGAGGAAGTGGTTTTCGATCTTTTTTTCAGAGAAAATCCCTGCCACAGCGGATACACCATCATTGCCGGCATCGAACAGATTATTGATTACATTGAAAATTTGAGATTTCACGAGGATGAGCTTTCCTATCTGGCCTCCCTTGGAACCTTCGGAGAGGACTTTATTGAAGCCCTTCGAACCTTTAAATT
>SLKF01000130.1 GCA_007134725.1 Clostridiales bacterium
CGTAAGACTTTTAAAAGAAGAAGGAATGACACCGGCGAAGAAGGGCTGGTGCTTCGAGCGATATCATTGTTCGAGGTTTTCAAACCCCGATGAAAAGGGGAATGTGATTCTGGATTACTGCATTTATCTGGAAGAATAAGAAGGAGACCTTTGCATCCCTAATGCAGGGATGCAAAGATTTAAATTGAATTGATCAGGAGAATAAATCCGTCTAGAGGAGGCTGAAAGCGTCCCCGGATGGTTATTTTTATGCTTTTTTTCATCGATCTTTCCACTTTTGTCCTGGGGTTATCAGCGACGGGATCTGGATGAACGGGCATAAGACTGAAAAATCGGGAGATAAAGGGAGACAATCAAAACGTCCCTTTGTCTCTCGGTGTGACCGGGATTTGTTTTAGTATCCGTTGATGGATGTGAGCAATAATTAAAATGATTAGGGTATAAGCAATGATTTCATCCGTGGCTAAGGCTGCTCTGGAATAAGCCATTTCATAACCGATTCCACTATTCACGGTCAGCAATTCAGCCATAAGGATGGACTTCCAAGTGATGCCTGAAGAAATTTTAGCGGCGCTCAAAATAAAGGGAGTGATGGATGGTAAATAAATATCCCGGAGAAGACTTCCGGAGCCTACTTTAAAAATTCTTCCCATTTCCAGCAATTCCTTAGAAACCGTTGTCATTCCCTCTAATACATTCAGGGTTATGGTGGGCAAAATGGTTATTAGAATAATAAAAATAACAATACTGGAATCTAATGGGAACCAAACCATTGCCAGTAGAATCCAAGAAATCCTGGGGATAGCCTGCAGTGTTGAAATCACAGGATATATGTAATTGTAAATTATTGGACTTTTCCCCATTATGACCCCGAGGAAAATTCCTAAAAACATTCCTGAAAGATAACCGCTGATCCCTCTGAAAAGAGTTAAACCCATGTTTTGCATAAAGGATTCAGCGGTAATTATTCTAACAAAGGCCTTTGAAACCGTAAGGGGCGACGGTAGTATGACGGAAGAATAAAACAAGGAGATCATTGACCAGAGGATCAAAAATCCTACAAGGGTGATATACTTTTGTGTGTAATTAGAGCCGAGCGGATTTTTCAGATTCATAGATCCTCCTATTCTAACGTGTAAAAATCGTCATCAGGCATTTCATGCCCGATCATTTCGGGATTAAATTCCAAAATATGGTGATAGTAGACTTCTAAAGGTTCTCTTGCATGCTCGCTTGATAGAGTGTACATATCGATATTTTCCAGAGATTCCAAAAGAACTTCTTTGGAAAAGCTTTTCAAGTGTTTTTCTCCGATTTCTGCGGCTTCCCGAGGATTATCAAAAACCCAATCGATGGCTTCCTGGTGTTTGTCGGTGAAAAGCTGTGCTAATTCTTGATTATTATCCAGAAAACCGGTAGTAACAGCAGTCCCGGACTGGGGAAAACCGTGGCCATGGATTTCTTCCCAAGATTCTCCTAAATCATAGAGGGTTTTAATATTTGGGTTGTTTAGTTTTGCCTGGCTGGCAAAGGGTTCCCGAAGGATAAAAACCCGGATGTCTTTTAGTTCATTGGCGGCCATTTGCGACAGTTCTCCCTGTTTCATGTGTTGAATGTCAACCTCGTTTCCATCGGTAAGGTCATTGTGAGCGAGTATGGTGGTGGCTAAAATATCCACGGGTCCGCCTTTGCTTCCGGTATAAATTTTTTCTCCCCTCAAATCTTCCCAGGTATTGATATTTTCGTCTAAGGTCATCACTTTAAAGGTAGCCCAATTGGATACATCTAGAAAATGAACCGGCAGCTCTTTGTTGTATAGGTGGGCGATTTCCTGCATCGAAAGATTAAGAAGATCCACACTGTTGTTGTTGATTTTAGCAATACTCTCTTGGCGATTTTTATGCATCTCGATATCCAAAGTAATATCATCGCCGAGTAAATTGGCCTCCTGCATGTAAAAAAGCGGGATGCTATTGGGTGAGATGGACGTGGAAACACGAATCACCTGATTTTCCCGGGTTTCGTCATTTGCCGGGTCGGCCTCTTGATTTGAATCGGGACTACAGGCTATTAACGATAGAAAAATGCTTGCGATTAATCCGGTGATAAATATTTTTTTTGTTTTTTGCATGAGTATCCTCCTAGTAAAAATTATAGATTGTTTGTTTAACGTAATAATAAATATTCGTGTTTTTGATAATCAGGCTGATGAAATTTATGCAAAGATTTCAGAACAGAGTTCCTTTCTATAACGGGAAAGGCGACATTTTTTTTTCAACCGTTCTTTTTTGCAACAGGAAATGGATAGGTTTTTCCGTACTTTCGTAGGGGTACCGCTAAAAACATATATGTCATCTCCAAGCATGATCGCTTCATCCACATCGTGGGTAATATAGAGAACCGTACGCCGATCCTTTGACCACAGTTGAACAAAAACTTCGAGTAATTCCTGTTTTAGCTTTCCATCCAAGCCTTTGAAAGGTTCATCCATCAATAAGATTTCGGAAGGATAGGCAAAGGCTCTGGCGATGGCTACACGTTGGTTCATGCCTCCGCTTACCTCATGGGGATAATAATCTTTAAAATCCGTTAACTGCACAAGATCAAGGTAGGTAGCGACTTTTTTTTGAACTTCTTCTTTGGGAAAGTGGGGTTTTAAAACAAAGGCGATATTATCAGCCAAGGTTTTCCAAGGCAATAATCGGTTTTCCTGAAAGAGATAGGAAATGCTTTTGTCTCCAAAACCTTGTAATTCACCGCTATCCATGGAGGTGATGCCGCTGATCAGTTTTAATAAAGTTGTTTTGCCGCATCCCGAGGGACCTAATATGCAGGTGATTTTATTTTCATGAACAGTAAAATTAAAATTGTCATAAACAGATAAGTTTCCATATGTTTTTTTCAGATCTTTTATTACCAAGTCCATGGTTTTCCTCCTATTCGTGCCAAGACTGTTTACGTAAACCTTCGGTGTGAAAACGAAATTCAATTGATAGCAAATATTAAATTGAAATCAAACTCAGTATAATCATAATTTGCTAATTTGTCAATGCTAAATCCGGCAGAGTAATTGACATATGACGGAAATAAAGTATAATTGTATATGACATATATCATAATTAAAACTAAAATTAAAGCTAAAATTAAAGCTAAAATAAAAACTATAACTAACGTTATCTTTAAATATTCCTGCGGAATTAAAGGAATTCACAACTTATATTTACAAGGATTGTCGAGGGAGGGGAAGGTATTGCCATTAAGTACGGAAGAAAAAATCCAGGAACTGATCGAATACGTTAAAGAAAAAGGTTATAAAACTACCAGAGCCCGAGGCGAAATGATCAGAGTATTTGTGGAAGCTGAGGACCATTTAAAACCGGAAGATATCCATCGAAAGTTGAAGGGGGAAGATGTCAGTCTTCCCACAGTTTATCGAAGCATTGATTTATTTAAAAAAATCGACATTATCAAAGAAATAAGCATAGCCGATGAGCGTTATTATGAATTATATCGGTTCAG
>SLKF01000078.1 GCA_007134725.1 Clostridiales bacterium
ATTAGTTGTTCAAAATATCATTCGGTTTAAAAAAGAAATATACAGACAGATAAATTAATCAAGTTTGGCTGTCTGTAGAAAAACCAACTAGGGGATGATGAGATAATATGGATTTTTTCTTCGAATTTATTTTAGAATTATTGTTTGAAGGAACGGCAGCTGCAACAAAGTCAAAAGTAGCCCCAAGGGCCTTGAAAATTGTGATTACTGTATTCATCTTTAGTCTGATGCTACTATTCTTCGCTCTTGCCTACATATTCAGAGATCATAAGGAACAGAGGTATGTTTTTATAGGAATCGGTCTCGTGATAGCAATTTACCTTTCCGGGCTATTAAGAGAAGGAATTCGCAAAATGGATCGTTTGTAGAGAAAGGATTTTATTTAAATGACGGAGAGACAGGGATTTGTCAGAATCAGACAGGTCCCTGTCTCTCCGTTGCGTCCAGATCGTCATTCTGTAAGGTTAAGAGCCGACCCCTAGAAAAAATTGTTCAGGGTCGGTTGAATTTTCTTCTAAAGGGTAAAAATATTCATAAGAAAATAAAGGAATTTGAAAAGAAAATGGCGAATTACAGATGTAAAGGAGAGTGCGCCCATGAACGAAAGCCATAAGGATAAAATGCTGGTAAAAGCCATTGAAACCGCAGCAAAGACCCATGAACACCAGAAACGAAAATCTACGGACATCCCTTATATTGTACATCCTTTTGAAATCGCCATGATCTTACAACGAAACGGGATAGAAGACCAGGAAATTCTAGCCGCTGGGATACTGCATGATACCCTAGAGGATGGAGACCTGGACAGTAGCTACCTGGAAAAAGCCTTTTCCAAAAGGGTAAAGGAGCTGGTGCTGGGGGCCTCGGAGGAAATTGAGGGACGGGATCAACGCCCCTGGAATATCCGAAAAGCCCATACGATTAAAACGATTAAAACCCTGAATGATGATGCGAAACTTATTGTCTGCGCTGACAAACTCAGTAACGCAAGAAGCATTCTGCGAGCTTATGAAGAAATGGGAAATCGACTGTGGGAACGATTCAATGCAGGCTTCGAGGATCAAAAGTGGTACTATGACGGGCTTGTTGACGCCCTAGCGGACCTGGAGGAGTATCCCATGTATCAAGAACTGCAAGCAGTGGTTGACGGGATTTTTCATAGAAAGGAAGGGTAGCCATGAAAACCATTGGAATACTGGGAGGTATGGGGCCGGAGGCAACCCTGCTTCTTTACGAGTTGATTATCAGACATACGCAGGCAAAATCCGATCAGGAGCATATCCCAACCCTTATTTACTCCAATACGAGAATACCGGACCGAACCGCAGCTATTCTACATAAAGGGGAAGATCCACTGCCCTATTTGGTAAAGTCAGCAAAAGTTCTGAAGGAGGGAAACGTAGATCTGATCGGGATGCCCTGCAATACAGCCCATTATTATATTAAAAAGATTAAAAAAGAAGTGGAAGTGGATATTGTCAATATGGTGGATCTGGCTTATGATGAAATTATGAAGCGTCATCTTGGAAAAAAGATCATGATCTTTGCTACGGAGGGAACTATCGAAACCGGTATTTATGACTTTTCTAAAAAGAAGGACCCGGTTCAAGTGATCGCTCCCGGACCTGATGATCAAAAGGTGTTACGAGAGATGATTTACGGACAGGTTAAAGCCGGGAAACGGCCCATCGAGTTAGAGACTTACCAGGAACTACTTTACCGGGTGGAGGAAGATGGTATTGAAGCCGTGATTTTAGGTTGCACCGAGCTGTCTTATTTACACAGTATGTTTAAATTCCCAAATAATATTGAGTTTATCAATACCTTGGAACTACTAGCCCGGGAGTTGGTAAAACGAGGGAAAGATGAGGAGGAGAACCAGTGAAAACCCAAGTTATTTATTTTACCAAGACCGGCCATTCACGAAAGATTGCGAAACGGATCGGCAAAGAACTAGAGCTGGAAGCCCTGGATGTAAAAGAAAGTCCGAAGCTGAAGAATGTGGACCTGCTCTTTGTGGTAGGAGGTATTTACGGAGGAAAAAGCGATCCGAAATTACTGAATTACCTTGACACCCTGGAAGGGGGATCTGTAAAAAAAGCGGTATTGATGACTTCCTGTACCAGTATGAAAAATCAACAGGATGAGGTGCGAAAACGACTGGAAGGCAAAGGAATAGAAGTATCAAATGATGAATTTATCTGCAAGGGTAGCTTTCTGATCTTTGGATGGGGGCATCCCAACAAAGAGGATCTCGAAAATGCGGTGAAATTCGCAAAGGGACATTTGGAAGATCGTTAAAAAAGATGCTTCGGCATCTTTTTTTAATTTTTTGTATTTCTGAAGAAAATATTGATAGAACCCCACTTTAGGGTGGGGACACCTCCCTCTTCTAAATGCTATAGTAAAAATATAAACTATGAGGAGGGATACCATGAATGTTATTCGTATTGAAAACCTAGATAAGTATTACGGAAGTTTTAAAGCCTTAGACAATTTGAATTTGACCGTATCCAAAGGAGATATTATGGGCTTTATCGGACCCAACGGAGCGGGAAAGACCACCACCATTCGAGTGCTATTGGGACTACTGAAAAGTAATGGTGGAAAAGCCGAGGTATTCGGAGAGGATGCCTGGGAGAAAAACGTGAAAATCCACAAAAACCTGGCCTACGTTCCAGGAGATGTGCAGCTGTGGTCGAATTTCACCGGAGGAGAGATCATCGACTTACTGGGAAGCCTTCGGGGCTCCATGAACAAAGAAAAACGAAACCAACTGATTCAGCGGTTTCAACTAGATCCGGGAAAGAAATTCAAAACCTACTCTAAGGGAAATCGTCAGAAGGTGGCACTGATTTCCGCATTATCCTCGGAAGTGGATCTGTATATTTTTGACGAGCCCACCTCGGGCTTGGATCCCTTAATGGAAAAGGTATTTCAGCAGTGTGTGATGGAACTGAAAGAACAGGGAAAAACCATACTCCTCTCCAGTCATATTTTGGCGGAGGTGGAGCGACTTTGCAATAAAATCGCTATCATCAAGGACGGCACCATTGTGGAAACCGGAGAAATCCATGAAATGGAACATTTAAAGCGGACACATGTAATTTTGGAGGGGGAAAACATCAAGGACACCCTGAAAAATTTAATTTACGTTCATCATTTGAAGGAAGTTGATGAAAAGCTGGAGTTTGAAGTGGACCGGCATCATATCAACGACCTGTTTAAGGTGCTCAGCCGGCAGTCCATTACCTCGATCAAATGTCATCCCCCAAAACTGGAAGATATCTTTATTGATCATTACCGGGAGGAGGATGTCTCATGAAAACCATGAACCTTTATAACAACTTCTCCTTATTAAAGTTTGCGATTAAACGCGACAGGGTTCGATCTATCATTTGGATTATGGGTATCGGTGGTATGATTCTTCTATTTACAATGATGTTTAAGAATTTACTTCCCACGGAGCAGGACATCATCACCATGACAATCGCCCAGTCCGCAACCCCCGCTACCCGGATTTTTATGGCTCCCGCATCGGGGGTTAGCCTCGGAGGTTTTACAATGCTTCGGGTCTCTACGACGATTATTACCTTTTTTGGACTCTTTAACTTTTTGACGGTGATTCGTCATACCCGTCAAAGTGAAGATTTAGGACGACTAGAGTTACTGGGATCCACCGCTGTAGGCCGTTACAGTGTGCTTACCTCCACCCTTGGTTTGATGGGGATTTTAAATTTTTTACTGGCCGGGGTAACCTTTGGTATTTTTCTATGGATTGTAGCTTTGCCCGCGGAAGGATCTTTGTTGGCGGCCCTCAGTTTTGGGCTTTTTGGAATGCTCTTTGGGGTTATCGGAGCCATTACCGCCCAGCTGGCTCAAACCTCCCGGGGGGCTTCGGGCCTTGCAGGGTTGATTCTCGCTTTTAGTTTTCTAATCTCGGGAATGGGTAATGCCCTAGGGGAATTTCATTTGGACACCCTGACCGTAGACAGTCACTTTATGATCTGGTTTTCTCCCTACGGATGGTATCAACAAATCCACGCCTTCCATGACAATCAGGGGATCTTTCTTCTTGTCTATGTAGCGGCAATCCTTATACTGCTACCAATTCCTTATTTTCTCCTGCAACGTCGGGATCTGGGAGCAGGGATCCTGCCGGCTAAAAAGGGGCGGGAAGAGGCATCCCCCTTCTTAAGATCTCCCCTGGGACTTGCTTGGAGACTTCATCGAAAGTTGATGGTTATCTGGGTTTTGGTAGCTCTGTCCCTTGGAAGTCTTTTTGGGGCCATCAGTGAAGACTTTTCTGAAGCCTTGGGAGCCTTAGAACAGGCGGGAGCCGTGTTCTCGGAAGAACAGATGTTGCTTAGCGTCATCAGTATTTTGGGAAGCCTGTTGATTATTTACGTAATTCAGGGACTTCTGATACTCTCGGGAGAAGAAAAAAATGGTGGGGTGGAAGGGGTTTTATCTGCCTCGGTGTCCCGAAGGATCTGGCTTGGCAGTCATATTGTGATGATCCTGTCGGGAAGCTTTTTAGTGCTTCTTGCCATCGGTCTTTCCACGGGAATTGCAGCCTCGGGGCAGGAGATTTTTACTGTGGGAATGCTTTTGGAGACGGCAATGCTACTGCTACCGGCTTTTATTGCTGTGGCTGGGTTCTCGTTGTTGGCTTATTCCCTTTCTCATCGGATGTTTCCTTCAGTACCCTGGGGAATTATGATAATCAGCTTAGGACTGGGGCCTTTCTTCGGATCCGCCATGGATCTGCCAGAAACACTGAAAAATCTATCCCCATTTACCCACGTTCCTTATGTACTACAGGATTTGGAAGGGGCGGGATATTGGATCTTTGCTGTTCTTGGACTGATCACCCTGATTGTGGCGGTTTTTAGGATTCGACATCGGCCCTTGGATTTACCATAATACAAAAAAATGATGTATATTAGTACGGAATGCATGATAAAACAACCGTCTTTCAGGAAGCCATTGTGGCAGATCTTAAAAGGCGGTTGTTTATATTTGTTTTACTAAGAGATCAACTGTAGTTCCCGTCCTCGAACCACTGCCTGGGTTCTGTTACTGACCCCCAATTTTCCGAAAATATTCTTGTTGTGCCACTTCACCGTATGGACAGAAAGATACATGGTATTGGAAATCTCATCATTGGAAAGTCCCTGACTAATGGCTTTTAGTATTTCCAGCTCTCGATCGGTGAGGGCCTCCACAAGCTCCTGAAAGCGCTCTTCTTTCTTTGGGGGAATAGCTTTAAAATCCTGTCCCAGTTTTTTAATAAAGGAAAGCAAACCGGGGTCCTGATGAAGGTTCTTCGAGGCTACCTTTTGATTAAAAATTAGGATTCTTTCCATGATGGGGTAAAGGGATTTTTCCTGATCCCGAAAGATTTGGTAAAACCCGTGATTTCTTCCGGCTTTCAAAGCTTTAAAAAGGATATCCTCTGCCCCGGTCTTATCATCCTGAAGCTCCTTGAGTTCGGCTTCAATCAACAGAATATCGATCATCAGTCGCCGGGAACTATGATATTGAGGAAGGTTTTTTAGTACTTCTAGGGCAGTTTCTGCTTGGGGGAGGTTGTATTCTAACAGTAACAGTCGGGCATTAACCAAAGAAGGATTGCCGGGGAAATAAATCGTTGCAGGGTTATTCAAGTCCACCGTGTTCATCAGCTCCCGGGCAGAGTAAACATCTCCCTTTGTCATTAGCAGTAGACTTTTCCATGACTTTATCAGATCGATCATTAGCTCCGGCAAATCCGTCTCCCGCTGGATTTCTTCTATTTTTCCCAAGGATTGTAAACCTTCATCGTAATTTTTTTTTGAATAACTCAGGGCTCCCCGTAAGATACAGCCCATTCCGTAGAGGATGGTTTCCGGTTCGCTTAAGGCCAATCCCCGATTTCCGAATCGTTCTGACTCTACTAAATTCCCGTCTTCCCGGAGAAATTCGCTGAGAAATATCCAAACCACACCTAATCTGGGTAGATGGGCATAACCTCCGGCCCTAGCATTTTTTAGAGTTTCTTCACCAAAGCGTCGGGCCTCTAAAAGATCTCCCCGCATCCAAAGGACCTTTAAGATATTCATTGCGGCAGATACGGTACTGAGGGCGTTTCCCGATCGTCTACTCCATCGATAGGCCTCCCGGTAAATTTCATGGGCCCCATGAAGGTCCCCGCTAAAGACTTTTACATCGCCGTACACCACCGCACTGGAAATTCGCCAGAAGTACGCATCCGAGGGAAGCTGTTCTAAGGCCTTTTCAGCACTGATCAATCCTTTCGCAAGATCTCCATTAAAGATATGAAAGGTGGTACGCAGGGTCTCGAGGATTCCTTTGGCTTCGGGGTCTTCGAAGTCCTGAATTTCATCAGCTAGAGAAAAATAATGTTGTGTCTCTTCCAAATTTCCTTTCAACAGATACATAAAGCCGGCGTACACCAATAGACGAAAGGATTTGCTCCGGACATCGGCCGGGAGCGCTTCCATCCATGTCAATACTTGTATAAAGCCTTCCGTATCCCAAAGATTATCGATATGCTCTATAAGAAGCTTTGCCATGGCTTGATAGTTTTTGGCCCTACAATAGGATCTGATGGCTTCCCCGTAGTATTTTTCGGCTTCCAGCCACTTTCCAGCGTTATTATGCAGTGCCCTATCGGAAATTTTTCCTGATGATTTTTCTTCCTGATTATAATGGTAAGAAAGAATTTCCTGAAACAAAGGATGATACCGAAACCATTTTCCCTGATGATCCAGGGAAGAAATAAAGAGATTTTTCTCGAGCAGATAGTGAATAATCTGTTGACTGTCCTTCCGATCCAAGAGGGTATTACAAAGGGCCGGAGTGAAACGTGACAGTTGGGAGGTTTTTAATAAAAACTCCTGTATATCCACGGGCTGCTGATGAAGAATTTCCTCCGTAAGATAGGAAAGAATTTTTTGATGGTCCCCAACGAGAGTATCGAGCAACTTTTGAATGTCCGGTGCTTTTCTCAGAGAGCCTGTAAGAAGCTGAAGTGGGGTAACCCAACCTTCGATTTTTTCCTGTAAAACTTTTAAATCCTCTTCACTGGGGTTAATGCCAGTACTTTTCTTTAAAAACAGCGCCATCTCCCCGGTGGACAGACGAAGGTCCTTTTCCGTAATTTCCAGAAGCTGTCCCTTGGAGCGCCACTGATGAAGGGGCCAAGGGGGTTCCCAGCGACTGAGGATGATCGGGGTTATGGTGTTTGGAAGGTTGCTTAGAAAAAAAACCATAGCCTGGTGGATTTTCGGATCATCAATGTGATGGTAATGATCCAGTACCAAATACAGCGGTTCATTTAGGTCGTAGAGTTCGTTCATTATTGGGGTAAGCAGTGTTTCAATATTAAAACCTCCCTCAGAAAGGGCGCTATAGTGACTGAGCATATCCAGACTGCCTTTTCCCAGGTTTGGCAGATGTTGTTTTAGGGTGTGGATCAAATAGCTTAAATAACGGTGCAGGTCGTTATCGTTCTCATCGATGGAATACCAAAGTACAGGGTGATCCAAGCTGGCGGTCCATTCTTCGGCGAAGGTGGTTTTTCCATAGCCTGCCGGAGCAGTCATTAGAATGATCTGAGGAAAAGACTTGTCCCAATGAAAATGATTATTCACATCCTTAAGCAGTGCTTTTCTTGAAATCCCGTGGGGTGGTGGGGGCGGCGGGGTGATTTTCTGTCGTAAAATTCCTGGAGTTTGTTGCTTCACAAGGGTCCCTCCTTTCAGAATTGTTCGATAATGAGCTTTGATTATAGTTTATCATAAATTTTCTCATGAAGCATCAGATAGTTTACCGGACCCATTATTCCCTGCCTTTTTCCGAATCGGTCTCTTATAGACAGCAAATTTCCCTTAGTGTACAATAAAGAAAACAAGTCTAAGGAGGGATACCATGATTCAATGTTTTGGAGACAGTATCACCAAAGGTACCCCTGGGGTATCCTATCTTAAATACCTGCCCAAAGGAAAATACCAAAACCAGGGTAGCGGAGGGGAGACTGTGGAGGGCCTTTTTTCCCGGTTAGCCCACAGCATCAAACATGGAAAGCATAAGGCGTACATTATTCAAATCGGCACCAATGATATATTACTCCCATATTTAGAAAAGTCTTCACCAAAATGGAAAAAACGACTGAGAAAGATTGATGAAATGAAAAAGGAAGGGGCCAGACCCAGTAAGACGGAGCTCCAGTTTCTAAAGAACTATCAGGGAATAGTGGATTTGATGAAAGAACATGATAAAGAAATGCTGCTCGTAAACATTCCCGTAATCGGTGAGGATTTGGATCACGAGCGAAATTATAAAGTGGAGAAATTTAATGAAATTATAAAAACCATTGCCTTAAAAGAAGAACTAGCCTTAGTGGACTTTTACGCATGGCAAAAAAACCAACTGGAAGAGCATCAAAATAAGGAACACTTCTTTATTGGAGAAGATCCGAAACAGGTGGTGTTTGACGGCTTTACAAGCGTTATGAAACCTGGAAGAATGAGTCTTTCGAAAAAACGAAAGCTGATCCTTACCGTGGACGGTGTTCATTTAAACGATGTGGGAGCCAAGGGCCTTGCGAAGTTGGTGGAAAAAGAAGGCAAAGTCAGATTTGGACAAAAGTAAACAAGAGAAGACAGGAACCGTGGGAATGGTTTTGGTAAGATGGTTTTATGGGAGGTGAGAAAAATGGAAATGATTAAAAGTCTTCAACAGGCGGTAACCTATATGGAACATCATCTTTTAGAACCGATTACCTATGAGGATGTGGCGAAACAGCTGCATCTATCGAACTACCACTTTCATAAGACTTTCAGCCTTGTGACGGGGATGACGGTGGGAGAATATCTTCGAAAAAGACGACTTTCTTTGGCGGGAGAAGAACTGGCGATGTCAAGGCATAAAGTCATCGATATAGCCTTCAAATACGGTTATGAAAACCCGGAGAGTTTTACCAAAGCCTTTGTCCGTTTTCATGGAGTTACGCCTCGGGCTGTAAGAGATTCAGGAGGAGACTTAAAACAGTTCAATCCACTTCTTATAAAAATTTCGGTAGAAGGAGGAATTGCAATGGATTATCGATTGGTAAAACGGGAAGGTTTTAAATTATTGGCAAAGGTTCGGGAGTTTAGCAATGACAGCTCCTTTGAGACGGACAACAACGAAATTGCAAAATTCTGGGAGGCAAGTCAACAGGACGGAACGTTTAAAACGCTGCATGAAAACAGCTCAAAAGGTGATATGTATGGTGTGTGCGGACCGATTTCAAAGGAGAGTAACCGATTTCGCTACGGAATCGGCGTAGCCCACGGAACAAAGGATGTACCTAAAGGTTTTGAAATTTGGGAAGTGGAACCAGCTCAGTGGGCGGTATTTAAGTGTATCGGAGAGGATCCCGGTTGCATCGGGAAAACCTGGGAGCGGATTTTTAAAGAGTTTCTTCCCGGATCGGAATATCAGATGCTGGAACAAACGGATTTTGAGCTGTACTCCGATGATTTGGAGAAAGGATGCTTTTGTGAGATTTGGATACCGGTGAAGAAGGAATAGAGAAAAAAACTTTAAGTAGTTGACGGCTAAAACTGCATTGGCAACGAACCTCCCTTGGAAAATCCAACCGCTATACTATGAAATGAATTCGTAAACACTCCTTAGAGTTAGCAATGCTGCCGGGGAGTGTTTTGTTGTTAAAACTGGTCATGGGCTGCGGTTATTATGGCCCATCATTATCAAGTGGAAGAAAGAAATAAGGAGGCGGTCCTATGAAAAAGACAAAATATAAAGTGGCATTGGGGATTTTTATCGGACTGATCTTCTTGCTGGGTATTCTGCTCTTTATCCCATCTGTTAGAAGCATGGCAGTAATGAAAATTTTCAGCCACTATGAATATCAGCATTCGGTGATCCATGAGGAAGGTTTAAAAATACATATTCCCGGGGGGAGAGATACAAAAGAAAAAGACTGGTACCCCTTTGTGATGACCTATAATGGGGATCGGGGATTCTCGAGGTTTGTCAAGGAGGATATGCGCTTAACAATTCTCTATAATTTTGGTCACTTCCCGTTGTTTGAATCCCGTTCCAGCTTTTACGATACCAATAGTCCCTACTATTCCAGTTTTTATGGAGGGTATGGGGTGCGTCGGGTCTCCGGGGAACCCTTCGGGTTTGAAGAGGAAAATCTACATCCGGAGGAAATGGTTCAGGTTTTGGAATATGATCTTACCCGACTGGTCCTTCGGGATTTGGGTAAAGAAAATCCTCATTTTGTCTATGAAGTTTTGGAGAGTGAAAAAGTCCGACTTTTTAATGAAGAAGGCTGGTACCGAATCGATGGAAAAATTGAAACCAATGGTGTGGATCATCAATACCGGGAAAATAGACGAAACTACATCCAATATGGGAAGCCCCGTAATACAAAGTGGGAAAGTGAGGATTTCCCTTTGATCGAGATGATCGGTCGAATGTATGTAAAATACGACGCCGATAAGAATCTGACTCTTGCCTTTTACTGTTTAAGTAGGGATATCGAAGTAATCGATGCCTGGGATGAAAATATTTTGATGAAAACCGTGATTATCGAGTCAAACATCAACTAATGAAACTAATTATCGTTTAACGATATTAACCTTGGGTATATAACAACATGACATAAGAAATTCGTCATAAAGAAGAAATCAGGGGTATTTAGAGCGGGTTTCAGCCCGAAAAATTGAAAGGGGGAAATATCATGATCTATACTATTATCGTAATAATTGTGGTGCTATGGCTAGCAGGTTTAGTGCTGGAAATAGGTGGTGGCTTAATTCATCTACTTTTGGTTGTAGCATTACTGGTTTTCATTTTCAACCGGTTAACGGGACGTAAGTAATACTTGTTTGCTGTGTTGAAAAAGTTTATAATAAGACATCTGCCGGTTATGGCAGGTGTTTTTTTAAATCAATAACCAAAATATTTTAAGGATGTGAAACAATGGTATCAGTGGAATTTTTAATACGAATTATATTTGCTTTTTTACTCGGTGGCGCCATCGGTTTTGAACGTCAACAAAAGCAACGAATGGCAGGGGTTAGAACCAATGTGTTGGTAAGTCTGGGAGCTTTTTTGTTTGTCACCCTGTCCACCATGATTGAAGGAGAAGGTAGTCCCACCCGAATGGCAGCCCAAGTAGTCTCCGGGATTGGTTTTCTTGGTGCCGGTGTAATTATTCGGGAGGGGACAAATATTCGGGGCCTTAATACTGCGGCAACCCTTTGGTGTGCAGCAGCGGTAGGTGTCCTCACCAGTGTGGGCTTTATTGCGGAAGCGGTGGTGGGAACTATATTTATTTTGTTTGCCAATATTTACTTGCGACTTTTCTTAAAAAAAATCAATCTTCCATCCACCAATAAAGAAGAGGAACAGGAAGAGGTCCATTATCGGATTAAGGTACGATGTAAAGAGGAAGTGGAATTTCAAGTGCGTTCCCTGCTGATTGACCTGATGGCAAAAGAAGATCTTCTGCTTAGCTATCTGAAAAGTGAAGATCAGGAGGATGAGCCGGGAGACGTGAAAATTTTCGCGGAAATTGTTGCCTTTGAAAAGTCCCATAAGGAAATTGAAGAGTTGACAGGGAAGCTCAGTTTAGAGAATAAAGTAACCTCCGTGGGATGGAAGGCCAGTGTCTAGAATTCGATGCGGTAGCGGATTATTAGGGGAATAAGTTGAATATCTAGCAAGGAATCTCCGTGGCTATTTATTCAGTTGTTTCTGAATTTCCTTATTCACATTTCCTCTGCTCTTCCAAATAAGATCCGCTAATGCATCTTTAGTAATCAAATTCTCTCCATCGGAATGCCAATCATCCTTTTTTCGATTGATGGTTAGTGTTTCATCAGGATATTTCATAATTGTAATCGTCTCATCACTGAGTCTTTCAATAAATGAAAAATAATGTTTGTTTCCCCACTGATCCCACTGTGCGATCTTATCAAAAGAATCAATGAACTCCTTGGCAATGCCTTTGCTTTTTATTTTCATGGATGCTCCTCCTTTTCTTTAGAGTTTGTCGAATTATATCTAAATTCCACGTCAACTTTTAAATCACTTGTTCTTTAGTTGCCTACGAAGAATTTAGTAGTGTCTTCTACATTTTAGCAGTTAATGTTGCCCCTTGCAATTATCTCAAAAATACCATTGTATTTCGGATTCTCAAGCAGAAGAAATAATCCTGCATTCGATGTTAGATTATTAGCTTTAAAATCAATTTAGTTAATCATAGTCCATTTAGTTATCTGAAAAGTGAGGATCAGGAGGATGAACCCGGGGATGTGAAAATCTTTGCAGAAATTGTGACCTTTGAAAAGTCCCATAAGGAAATAGAAGAGTTGGCAGGGAAACTGAGTTTGGAGAATAAAGTGACCTCGGTTGGATGGAAGGCCAGTGTATAATCCGATCCGGTAGTGAAGCGGTTGCGGATATGTTAAGAGAGTAAGTGAAATTCTTATAGTATGTGGAATTACAAAAACCACCAACCCTTAGGGCTGGTGGTTTTTGTATCCAGGAAAAGGTGATTCTGGTATCGTGCATAGATCTTTTAGTATTCAAGTGGTATTCATTTAGTTTTTGATGATATGATATAATGAAAAAAAGATTCTGTGAAATACAGTGTTTTTTATGTAACCGTATCAGAGGAAAAAGGCAATAGAAGAATGCAAAAGATTAAGGAGGTCTTATATGAACATCGAGTTTGAAACCACCATACGGGAAATGAACACCGAGCGGGACCAAAATAGGGTCCGGTCTTTGTTAAAGGAACAGGATCTTAAATTGGAAAAGGACGTTGAATATACCATCGGGGTTCTAATTAAAAAAGAGTTGATCGGTACCGGCTCTTTAAGTGGAAAAGTGTTGAAATCCATCGCGGTAAAAAAGAATTTCCAAGGAACCGGAGTGACGAATAAAATTGTATCCGAACTGATAAATGAAGCATTTTATCGGGGGCGAAATCATCTCTTTGTGTATACGAAACCGGAAAATCGCCTTATTTTTGAGGATCTGGGCTTTTACACCGTTGCGGAAGTGGAAAATCAGGTGTGCTTACTGGAAAATGATAAAGACGGAGTCCGAAACTTTGTGCAGGAACTCGAAGGAAAAAAAGTAGAAGGAAAAACCCTAGGGTCCATTGTGATGAACTGTAATCCCTTTACCCTAGGTCATCAATACTTA
>SLKF01000090.1 GCA_007134725.1 Clostridiales bacterium
AAAAGGAAGAAAAGAGAAGGAATAGTCTCTTTTCTTCCTTTTTTGTCGTTTAGAAGGTTAGCGGCTGTTCACTTATGGAAGTTTTAGGATTGAAAAACTAAAGCTGATCTCTTCCAAGTCTGGACAGAACCACATTCACTTCCCCGCCGACAATGACTATAATGCTGCTGATATAGAGCCATAAAAGAACCACCACAATACTTCCGAGACTTCCATAAACGTTGGAATAATTGGAAAAATTATTGACGTAGAATGAAAATCCTAAAGAGGCAAGCAGCCAAAACACGACGGTGAACAAAGCTCCCCAAAAAACATTTTTGAATTTTAGTTGTTGATTCGGAGCGAATTTATAAAACATCATAAAAAATAAAACCATGATGATAATGGGAATGGGAAACCGGAGCCAACTCCAAAGATCAATAAAATAACCGGAAAGTCCAAAAAAGTCAAAAACATAAGTCCCTAAAATTTCTCCGAAAACGATGAAGAAAAAGGCGGAAAGAATTACTATGGGGACACCGAGGGTGGTTAAAAGTGCCACAGCCTTGACTTGGAAAAAGTTTCGGGTTTCCTCTACGTTGTAAGCGGTATTCACACCTTTGATTAAGGCGTTGGCCCCTTTCAGAGAACTCCAAAGTGCGGCAGCCACACCGAAGGAAAGAAGGGCACCGCTACTACCGGTAAAGACCTCTTCGATGGTACCAAAAATCAATTCGTGGGCTTCCTCGGGCAATATGCTTTCCAAGGTAAGGATAATTGCTTCATATTCCAAGGGGGTATACTGCAGAACGCTTAGTAGAAAAATAAAGAAAGGGAACAGAGCTAAAAGCAGATAATATGTAGTTTGAGCTCCTAAATCCGGCACCTTATCATTTTTAATATTATCAAATAAAGATTTAAAGAATGTTTTGAAGTCCTCCCTAAAGCTCTGAGGAAGAGTCTGCTCTTCTCCGGAAAAATCAACAGGATCATCAGAATGTTTTTCGGAGGAACCATTTAAGATTGTATCTGATTTTTTGTGATGGGTTTTTCTTAGATTTTTAGACGCTTTTTGAGGATTTACGATGCGATCCAGGTTTTGTTTAAGATCCAGTACTCTGAGGATTAATTGGATCAGGATTATAATCAGGACGAAAATTCCTAATAAAAACAGAAACCAAAGCATTCTATCCGGAGAAATGGCAGTAAACATAATATCCTTCCTTTCTTTTTTGAAACTACAAGTATAGGGGCATTTTAAAAATTTCCCGACAGTTTTCTAATAATTTTGCGGATAATAGTGGATGGCCATAAGCCTTGGAAAGGCTTATGGCAAGATCAATAGATGTTGAATAATCCTCCTGATCCAGTCGGAATTTGATAATACCCTGATTGTAATACAGGAGATTCAGACCGTTGTAATTCCGATTGCTTTGACAGGATGTAATTCCTTCTCTTACCACGGTCAAGGCTTTTTCATATTCCGTGGCCCGGATATAAACCGTGGATAAATTATGGCATATTTTGGGGAAAATTCCATCGTTTTTATCGGAAGAAAGATGACAGAATTCCAAGATTTCCACATAAGCCTTTTCGCGTTGGAGTTTGTTCAGCACAAAGGCGATATTCATTAGAATTCGAACTTCAAAGGTGGAGTAAACAAAGTCTGAATAGGTTTCCACAGAAAAAGCGGGGATGGTTCTTCGAAGTCCTTCAATCAATTCTTCTAAAGCTTTAGAAGGATCGCCCTCTTTCTTATATAATAGCACCGCCTTGGAAAGGTGGATCAGCTGATGAATCAGGACTTTAAAATAGGATTGGGAGGAATTTTCCAGCAAACTTTCCAGTTCAAGAATTTCTTTGGTTAAGGAATCAATTTCATCCTTATCAAATTTCAGCTCCAGGCGATTGTAGACTTCATTGAATAGCAGACTATGATCTATACGATATTGAGAAAATAATAAAAGAAGGTCTTCTTTGTAGAGAGAAGACAGAATTTCCAGGGTTTCAAATTTAGGGATGACCTTTCCTCCCTCTAAGCGTCTTAGGGTGGAAGGATTAATCCCGGTTTGTTCATAAACTTCATTTTGACTAAAATTAAACTTTAATCGAATATCTTTTAATTTACAACCGAAATTGATCAGATTGAAATCCATAGGCGTCTCCTTTGTTGATATTTTTATCTATAGAATATTTACCTATAAAAATGAGTTTAAAACAAATTATGGTGAAATTAATGGGGAAGTCATTTTCCATTTGCAATAATCGTGCCAAAATAGGCGCAGAGCACCGCGCATCCATGCCTGCTGTAATTGTAGAAGGATTATTATATTATAAAATTAAGCAATATTCTAAATAATTATAAAGGAGGCTAGTTCAAATGAAAAGATTTATCGCTGTCAGTATGATCATTACCGGTTTTTTCCTAGCATTCATTGGTGGGGGGATGGAAATAAACGGTGGAAAAGGGGATGACGGATTGATTGAATGGAACTGTTTACCAATTGAAGAGGAAGTGGCAGGCAGGGAAGACGACGGTCTGATTGAGTGGAATGACTTTACCGTTGAGGAGTATTCTTAGTAGGGAATATTTGAGTTGCCACATAAAAAGGGAAGGGAGGAGATTTCATGGGATCTATTATCAAAGAACATAATCATCATCTGAAAGGCGGCTATAGCGGTTTGGTAGATGTTGCTACGGGTAAAACTCATGGGAATGTCTTCTCTTCCATGACAAAAGAAGGGATCGGGGAACAAGAGACAGTATTAGAGTACCGGGGGATATTGAGCGGAGCTCCAATGGGGATATCTGGGAAACAAATTGATGTTAAAATGGGTGTTGGAAGTTTGATTTTAGAACATACATTAGAGACGATTAAAGGCCGCTTTAACGATCAAATCATGCATTTGGAAAACGTAGAACGCTATAGCATAGAGATTGGGAAAGCTATGGACTTGAGGGATGATGATTTGACAACTTTAGGTATGGCGGCGAAAATGCATGATATCGGTAAGGCTTTTATCGAACAGGGAATTTTAAATAAACCTCAAAAGCTGACGGAAGAGGAAATAGAAGAGATTAAAAAACATCCGGAAATCGGGTATTGGTTACTTAAAGCCGATAAAAGATACCGAAAGCTTGCACAGTATGTTCGACATCATCATGAGCATTGGGATGGAAATGGGTATCCCGGGGGATTAAAGGGCGGAGAAATACCACTGTTTTCACGGATCATTGCCATATCCGATGCCTATGATGCAATGACTACAGAACGGGTGTATCAGAAAACCAAAACTCGGAAGGAGGCCATCCGGGAACTGACTCTCTACTCCGGCAGCCAGTTTGATCCGAAAATAGTAAAGATTTTTGTGGAGATGGTGTTAAGTTAATGCAGCGTATGTGCATCGAAAGGATAAAACTGCTAAGAACTGAAGGATTCTTCTTAGCAGTTTTTTTATGCAAAAAATCGAAAAAGAAAAAGAAAAGTCTGAATATACATAAAAAAAGAACTTTTAGCAACGAGAAAGTATTCCTTTAAGACTTCATCGGTTCAGCGTATAATAGATAGGGTATGTTAAAAGTATACAGTGAAAACAGTGTTTATGTATTAGAATAGATGGAGGATAAAAATATGTTTGGAATAGAATGGATAGAATGGGTGGGTTATTTAGCCTCGGTACTGATTTTAGTTTCCCTATTGATGAGTTCCATTGTAAAACTTCGGTGGATCAATTTAGCGGGGGCAGGAATATTCGCAATCTATGGATTTTCCATCGGAGCTCTTCCGGTAGGGGTAATGAACTTGGGAATCGTAATGATTAATATTTACTATTTAAGGAAAATTTATGCACGCAAAGAATATTTTCATATGGTCCCCGTAGATAAAAACACCCAGTATTTTAATTATTTTTTGGATTTTTATCAGAAGGATATTGAAAAGTACTTCTCCCATAATGACTTTAAAGTGGAAGATACCACCGTGGGGCTTTATATTTTAAGAAATCTGGTGCCCGCAGGGGTCTTTCTTGCAACAGAAAAGGGCGAAAGCACTTTGAAAATACAATTGGATTTTGTGATTCCCGAGTATCGGGATTTTAAAATCGGGAACTATATTTTTGAAGACCGAAAGGACTATTTTCTGAATTTGGGATACAATACCTTTCACAGCTATGGGGTTAATGAAAAACATGAAAACTATTTGGAAAAAATGGGTTTTAAAAAAATTGATGAGGAGAAAAATTTATTCGAAAAAGTGATTCAGCAACATTCTTAGAAGGTGGTGGCTTAAATGTTAAATGAGTATGTGAGGACCTATTATCAAAAAGGACATAATTGAGCGGAGGCTATGTTGCTAGGTGGCAACGAGTATTATAAATTGAATCTGAATGCGGAGACTTTTCGAGTCATGGCCGGTTTCGGTGGAGGAATGGCTACAGGAGAACTTTGTGGAGCCCTTAGTGGTGGTGTGGCTCTCCTTGGGGTTCTCTTTACTCCGGAACGGGGCTATGATGATGGAAAAGTAAAAGAGGCGACAAAGGATTTTGTTGAATCCTTTAGAGCACAATTATCTTCTGACAACTGTGAAGTTCTTAAGGATCTGTTCCGGGAAGAAGAAATAAAATGTATTCCTGTGGTGGAAAAGGGCGCCGAGATTCTTGAAAAGATCATAAACAAGTATCAAAGGTGAGAGCTTTCATGGCTTAATTATTAGTGTGATATTCATAGGGATAAAAAAACAGGAAGTCCAAAATACAATTTGGATTTCCTGTTTTTCTATTTATCCCTGTTTTTTCCATCAAGGGTACTTAGCTTTTTTATTTCCCCAAAATGGTAGCTTCTTTAAAGAGCACCATAGGAGAATACCCCATATGATAGAATATACTTCGCATAACTTCGTAATGGGTACCGACAGCTTCCACATTCTTAAACAGATCGTAGATATTACCCGTAATCATAGCACCTTTTACTTTGCCTTGAAGTTTACCATTTTCAATGAGATAGCCGGAAGAAATATTCAAGGAGAAATCTCCCCGGTTGATATTTCCTGTGTGGGCCCCCATGACCCCGGTGATTAAAAGCCCTCGTTTGATGCCCTTTAGAATCAGTTCATCCTCCTGATGATCCCCCTCAATGATGAGATTCGTATCAAACACCGAAGGGGTGTCTTCGATTTCCTTTGAAAAAAGTGTTCGTTTAAGAGCATTTCCCGTGGGCTCCTGGGTAAGTTTTTTCCCCTGAGTGATGTTTACAAGGTAGTTCTTCAAAACTCCCTTTTCATAGAGCACCGTATTCTTCGCCGGAGTTCCCTCATCATCAAACAAGCAGGTATTAACTCCAAAAGCCATTTTGCCGTCATCTCGGATTGTAATTTTATCTGAAAAGAGTTTTTCTCCGATTTTGTCTTTCAAAGGGGAAGTGCCTTTTAAAACATTACCACCGTTGACCCCTCCTAACACACGAAGCATTAAAGCCCCCATCACATTTCCGGAAAAGATCACCGGCATTTTTTCATTTTCCATGGTAAGGGTGTTTTTTTCCAGACGGTGGGTTTCAATTAAACGATCAAGATCCCCATCGGAAACCTCCGCCACTTTCCCGGAAGAATATTCCTTGGAACTTCCCATAAATCCTTTTTCCGTCAAAGTGTATAGAGAAAGAGAAAAATTGGAATAGTCATAGACTTCATTAAAACCGGCACTGTTTAATAAAGAGATTCGTTTGATATTCTTATGAACTCGAACTCCCGCAGGGATATCCGGTGCTTTTGCTTTTAAGCGTTCGGATAAGTCGAAAGCCATTTTTGTTAAGTCCTCAGTGCTTAGCTGATCCACCTCGGGAGAAAAAGAAAAAACCATTCGAGGAGGGACGTTGGGAAATGTAATGGCATGGGACTTTTGGTTTTCTAAGGCAATAAGGGCCCGATCCACTAGGGTATCATCTTCTAAAGAGGTGGATACGGCGGCTCCCATCAGACCGTTTTTTGTAAGCCTTAAGGCGACTTCCCGCTTTTTATCGGCATTAATTCCTTTGAGTTTCCCCAGTTTTATATCCACAGAAGTACTGTGAACATCCCGCTTGTAGACTTCGCCACCATCGGCTGCAGCCAAGGCTTTATTAAGTAATTGTCGCATATTACTGTCCTCCTATTCCCATATTTTTGATCTTGATCGGTGCGGAGCCTTTCCCTGACTGAATTAGAATTTGTCCGCCTTTTCCGCATCCTCCGGCCTTGGAAAAAGTAACTTGCTCGCCGACCATTTCGATGTTCTTTAAAGTGGTGAAGAGATGTCCCGTCAGGGCCAGATCCCGAACCATGCCGGTAATTCTACCCTTTTCAATACGGTATCCACCCTGTACGGCGAAGGTAAAGGTTTCTCCGCTGGTTTGTCCACCGGCAGACCCGAATAGATACATTCCATCATCAATAGAGGTGATCATATCATTTAGGCTGCTTTTGCCTTGATCAATATAAATATTGCCCATACGAACGATGGGGGTGAATCCAAAATTCTTTGCCCTGGCATGTCCCGTAGGTTCTTCATCCATAAAGCTGGCACTTTCCAGGGAGTGAAGACGTCCCCTTAGTTTCCCGTCTTTGATTAATGAGACCGGACGGGCTTTCGTACCTTCATGATCATACACGTAACTTCCGGGATGACCTAACCGGGTAGGGTCATCGATTACATTAAAGTTTTCCATTGCAAAGGTGGCACCCAGTGCCATGGTGTTGGCCAGGGTTTCATTCCCGATTAAATTATCGGCTTCACTGAGATGACCGAAGGCTTCGTGAATAAAAAGACCACCCACATCACTGTCTAAAATCACATCATAATTTCCACCTTTAACCGGTTCAGCGTCTAAAAGATCAATAGTTTGATCAACTTTATCTAATACATCATATTCTTTGTCTAAAAGCTCACCATAATCCTCGTTACCACCGAAGGATAGCCGGGTAAGCTGAGTGATCTCTCCCCGCTTAGCGGTAATACGAAAGCTCATGCCGCAGATCAGTTCTTCTTGTTGCACCTCCGCCCCATGATTGTTTAAAATTAATGTGTCGGTAAATTGCTCATAGTATTGGGACTCCAAGTCTACAATTTCGGAGTTGTTTAAAATCAGTTTCCGGTATTTTTCCAGCAGCTCTTTTTTCTCGGCAATCGGAAGAGCTCGTGGGTCCGCTTTGGGAGAAACGGTTATATGGGCCACATTTGTAGGAATCCGTTTCAGCTTTTCTTTGCCCGGGTTTAAGTCGCTGGCGGTTTTGGCTTCCTGAAAGGCCAGGGTGATATCCTTGGGATCTGTGAAGGCGAAGCTTCCAAATCCTCCACCGGAAAGCACACGAACATTTCCACCGCTCTTTTTAACTATGGATACTTCATCAATTTCCTCCATGCCGCCTTTGATGGTGGTATGGGAAAAATCTTGAAAACGTAGGTCACAAAAATCTCTTATGAGTAACGCTTCTTTGAAATACTGTTTATCCATCTTTTTCCTCCTTTTGCCCGGGAAATATTCCGGACCACTATTAATCCGATTTAATTGTATCACGGCTATATATTTAGGGCCAGGAAATATTTGAAAACATTAAAATATTATAAAATTTTCCAATAACAGCAAAAAAGATCGAAGTGAGGATTTTCTTTATGTTACAATATGAGTAAGGATTTGTATCGGTCTGAAGGAGTAGGTCGAATCCTTCGAAAGACGCTTTTAATTATTGATAACAATCGATAAAATGGAGTTCTATATAATCTGTAGTAGCAAAACTATAGTTATAAAAAATAGGAAAAACATAAAGGAGAGGATTGTATGAGTAACAAATATAAGGCCCTGATTGTGGGAGTTAACTTAAATTCACGGAAGAACTTTGAGGAATCCATGGAAGAACTGAAAAACCTAACGGAAGCCTGTGACTATGAAGTGGCAGGGCGAATGGAACAAAACCTGAAATCCATTCATCCTGCCTATTATATGGGAACGGGGAAAGTAGAGGAGCTAAAGCCCTATTTAGAGGAATTGGAAATTGATGTGGTGGTCTTTAATGATGAACTCAGTCCTATGCAACTGAAAAATATCGAAAAAGCTTTGGATATCATTGTACTAGATCGTACCAGTTTAATATTGGAGATATTTGCGAAACGGGCGAAAAGCAAAGAAGCAAGACTCCAAGTGGATGTGGCCCAACTTCAGTATATCCTTCCAAGACTTAAGGGAGCCTATGAGGCATTAGGACGTCAGGGTGGCGGTGCGGGACTTAAAAACCGTGGTGCCGGAGAGAAAAAAATCGAGCTGGATCGAAGAAGAATTGAAGATCAAATTACGGAACTTCAAAAGCGTTTAAAAGAAATCAGCACAAAAAGAGAAGTTCAGCGAAAACGCAGGGCAAAAAGCGGCATGCCCATGGTGGCTCTTGTGGGTTATACCAACGCGGGAAAATCCACATTGATGAACGAAGCCGTGGAAAAGTATGGGGGGGATGATTCGAAAAAAGTCTGGGTAAAGGATATGCTTTTTGCCACATTGGATACCTCTATTCGAAAAATCGAATTACCGAATCAAAAATCCTTTTTGCTTTCCGATACCGTAGGATTTGTCAGCAACCTTCCGCATAATCTGATTAAAGCATTCCATTCCACCTTAGAAGAAGTCCGGGAAGCGGACCTACTTCTACATGTGGTGGATATTTCAAATCCGGATTACCGTGAACAAATGAATATTACGGAGGAAACCTTAAAAAAGATCGGGGCCTTGGATATTCCCATGCTATCGGTATACAACAAAGGAGATTTAACCGATGTTGAAATACCTAAATTGATTGAGGATAAAGTCTACATCTCTGCAAAAGAACATATCGGATTGGAAATCCTGATGGAGGCCATTGAAGGGAAAATATTTAAAAGCTATAAAAAAGCCAAGTTCTTAATTCCCTTTAGTGAAGGAGAAGTAGTCTCCAACTTAAACCAGAATGCCACGGTGCTTAGTCAGGAATACAAAGCGGAAGGTACCTTACTAGAGGTAGAGTGTAGAGAACAGGATTATGAAAAATACCGTAAGTATATCGTATCAGAAGATATAGCGGAATGATTAGCATGCAATAAAACTATAGTAATAAAACAATAGGAACAATCAATAGGAAAAAACAATAGGAACTAAACAATAGGAAAAAATAATAGGAAAAATATAATGCTAAAGAAAATTATTCAGTTAAACTGAACAGTTAGGAGGTATATTATGAATCGTGATCCCTATTTGCCCTTGACCGAAACCGCATATTATACTTTAGTGGCGTTATTAGAACCTTGCCATGGGTATAAAATACTTAATAAGGTAAAAGAACTCAGCGATGGCCAGGTTCATTTAGCTCCGGGGACCCTATACGGGGCTTTGGAGAATTTAGCCAAGCAGGGCTTAATCGATTTAATTGAAGAAGTAGGCCCTCGTAAGAAAGTTTTTCAAATTGCGGAAAAAGGACGGGAAGTATTAGAAAAAGACAGAAAAAGGCTTATTCATATGACCAATCTACTGGCAGGAGAAAAGGAGCTATTCATTTCCTCGGAAAAGATCCCGGTCAAGGAAAACAAAAGTCCCGATGAAGTCATAATGAATAAGGAAGAGAAAAATCAAAAGGTAAACCCTGGGGATAGAATCATTAGCCCTGAACCGATAAACTCAAGTCAAAATAAAAAGAAAAAAAGAGAAGAGGATTTATTTTACTAAGCATGAAACTTTAACAGTGGCGGCATCGTCTAGAAATAATAGAACTCCTCATGGTGATAAGAAATTTATTTAAGGGAATATTCTTTAAAATCAGTGGGAGTTCTTGCTTATTTCAGAACAAAAAACCCTACAGTTAGGATGATTTGAAATGGAGAGAAATAGCAAAAAAAAACGACGAGAGATTTACCGGGATAAAAGTAAGAACGAGAATAATACTACCCGGAGTTTTTCTATGTTTTTTTTGTTTCTATTTTTATGGGCAGGTATATTTTATCTGGAGACGATTATTCGCATGGGCACAACGGGCAACGTACTTACCTGGGGTCTGTTTTTCTCCTTGATTTTTGGGGGGGTGGCGGCAGCGATCATTTATGGTGTCGTATTTCTGTTGGAAGCTAAACCCCGAAAAATAATTCTTGGCATAATTTTGTTTTCCCTCGGTTTTATTTTTGCTTCTCAAATAGTATATTTCAACATGTTCGGCACTTTTAACACGATTTACTCCATAAGGCATGCAGGACAGACCACAGAATTTTGGCGAGAGGCCTTACATGGTATAGGAAACAGTTGGTATTTTGTGCTCTTATCCTTTTTACCTTTCTTGCTTTATTTATTTATCGGAAAAAAAATTAAGAAATCACCGAAAAGAACCCCCTATAAACTGGGGTTTATTCTGATGATTGCAGTAATGCTTCATTTTATTGGAGTGGGAGTGGTACACACTCAGGACCAGGGAGAAAATTCTCCCTATAATCTTTACTATAATATTCACTATCCTCAGTTTGCTGTTGATAATTTAGGCTTAATTACCTATACCCGACTAGATGCCCAAAGACAGATTACCGGTTGGAATCCCGGTTTTGTAGGAGAAATGCCTGAGGAGTTTGAAGAGGATTTGGAAGAAGAACAGGAAGAAGGCCGAAGGGAAGAAAATAACAATAGTGATGAAGAGAGAGATTTAGACGAGACCGAGGAAGTAGAACCGGAGGCACCGGTGGAATACAATGTCTTAAATATCGATTTTGAAGAGTTGATGGATGAGGAGAGCCGGGAAGAAATTCTTGAACTGCATCAATATTTCAGTAATCAGGCTCCCAGTGAAAAAAATGAATATACAGGAAAATATGAAGGTCATAATTTAATTGTTCTTACCGGAGAGGCCTTTTCCCACCTGGCCCTCCATGAGGAAGTAACCCCTACCCTCTATAAACTGGTTCATGAAGGGTACCATTTCGAGAATTTCTATACCCCCATATGGGGAGTCAGCACCTTGGACGGAGAATACGTTGCCAACACCGGATTAATTCCCAAAAGTGGGGTATGGAGTTTTCGAGAGTCCAGCAACAATGCCATGCCCTTTGCCTTAGGGAATCAGTTCCGGAAGTTGGATTATGAGACAAGAGCGTACCATAACCACACCTATACTTACTATGACCGTCATTTATCCCATCCCAATCTTGGTTATATCTACCAGGGAATCGGAAATGGCTTGGATATTACTAAAACCTGGCCGGCCTCAGACCTGGAAATGATGGAAGTCAGTATTCCGGAATATATTGAAAATGTACCTTTTCATACCTATTATCTGACCATGAGCGGACATTTACTATACAGTTTTGAAGGAAACAATATGGCGCAGAAAAATCGGGACGTGGTGTCTCACCTTCCCTACTCTACCCAGGCCAGAGCTTACTTAGCCACCCAGGTAGAACTGGATCGGGCCATGGAGTATTTGCTGGATCAACTGCAAGAACAGGGAATTGCAGAGAACACCTTGATTGTTATGAGTTCCGATCACTATCCCTATGGGCTGGATCACGAAACTATAGAAGAGCTTCAGGGAGAGTCGGTGGACAAGAACTTTGAACTTTATCGTAATGCCTTGGTTTTATACAACCCGGGAATGGAAGGCGAAGTTTTTACAGAACCGGCATCCAGCTTGGACATCATGCCCACGGTATCGAACCTGATGGGATTAGAGTACGATTCCCGGCTATTTATGGGGCAGGATTTATTTTCCCATCGAGAGCCCTTGGTGATTTTTCAAAATAGAAGTTTTATTACGGATAAAGGAAGATACAATGCGGAAACCGGGGAATTTATTCCCAAAGAAGGGGTAGAGGTACCGGAGAATTATCAGGAGCAGATTTCCAACCAAATCAGCGCAAAATTTTATTTCTCTGCAAGAATTCTGGACCTGGATTATTACAGTATCATTGAAAATGCCTTGGAAGAATAGCCGTCAAGATATGGCAATGATAATGGAGCTCCATGGTATAAATGAGGAGTTTAGGGTAAATAGGGAAAGAGAGATAAAAATGAAAGGAGCTTGATTATGGAAAAAAACTTTAAGGCTTTAAGAATTATGGAAGATGGAGATCAGTATAGGAGAAAAATAGAAAATCAAAAAATTTCGGATTTGCCGGAAGGGGACACCATTGTAAAGGTACAATATTCCTCATTGAATTATAAAGATGCTCTTTCCAGCATAGGCAATAAAGGGGTGACCCGAAACTATCCCCATACTCCGGGAATCGATGCTGCGGGAACCATTGTAGAAAGCAGCAACCCGAAATTTACTGAAGGAGAAGAGGTTATCCTTACGGGTTATGATCTGGGAATGAATGCCGACGGAGGTTTTGGCGAATACATCCGGGTACCTTCGGAGTGGATCGTTAAAAAGCCGGAAGGTCTGGACCTTAAGGAAAGTATGGTATACGGAACCGCGGGCTTTACCGCAGCCCTTTCCGTCTATAAGTTGACGGAAACCGTAGATAAGGAAGCGGGAGAAATCCTGGTGACCGGAGGGACCGGAGGGGTAGCAAATATTGCTACGAAGATTCTGGTAAAGCTGGGCTATGAGGTTGTGGTGGCTACAGGAAAAGTAGATAGCCAAAAAGATGAGCTCTTAGGTCTCGGAGTTAAATCCGTGGTCTCCAGAGAGGAAATTCAAGATCCCAAAGGAAAAGCCATGCTGAAATCCCGATGGGCCGGAGTGATTGATACCGTAGGAGGCAGTAGCCTGGGAGACGTCATGAAAAGCATACAGTATAACGGAGCGGTAACTACCTGTGGGAATGTTGCAGGAGATAAATTTGAAAGTTCCGTTTATCCCTTTATTTTAAGAGGGATTACCCTCTATGGGATTGATTCGGTTCAGTGCCCAATGGAGCTAAGACTTAAAATTTGGGAGAAATTAGCGGGACCCTGGAAGGCGGATAATCTTCAGGCCATGGTTCAGGTTGTGAGTCTGGAAGAAATCGAAGAAAAAATCGATGAAATGCTGGCGGGTAAAAAAGTCGGTCGGGTTATTTTAAAGCATAACTAATTTAAAACATATATTTTTCAAAAACCTTAAAAGCCATGACCATCTTAAATGATGGTCATGGCTTTTTTTAAAAACATTACATAATCCTACAGAGATACATGAAAGGAACTAAGAAATTTTTTCCGGTTCCGGATATTCTTCCCCAAAGGTTTCCACGGTTACGGTTTGTATCCGTTGATCTTCTAAGGGACGGTCTGTCATTGTTCTT